>CAUJDY010000135.1 GCA_963169805.1 Bdellovibrionota bacterium
ACCACGATTTCTACCTGGAGGAAATTCTTGGCTATGAAATGCCAGACGGTAAATGTCTGGGTCTGTTATTCCGACCCATCTCATCATGGCTATCTGGAATTGGCCTTTTTTGATATCGCCATAAAAGGTACCCCATTCGTAACTTTGGGTCTTAACTTGCAATCCTGCGTTTCTAAACTGCTCTACTAAAACTTTTGAAATTTCCACCACCTCTGGATTATTAGAAGTTTTAAGCACGAGTTCTTTAATTGGTATTTTGGCCCACATACTTTGGGCCTTAGGAAGATTGTGGTGGTATGGCTTCAGTGAATGATTATAAAAATAATTTGAAGGAGGGAGAATCGTAGTTGCAGGTTCTCCATAACCCTCCATTTTATATTTAATAATGTCGCTTACATTTACCGAGTATGCAATAGCCTCTCGAACATGCTTTTGGGAAAGGATTGGATCTCTAAAGTTGACTAACAGATAATTCATAGAGGGAGCTGGATAAGTGAGTATTTGGTATTTGTTCTGCTGCTTAATGTACGAGATTTTATTGAGCGGAATTCCCATTGGAATAAGATCAATCGCGCCTTTGTACGCATTTAAAAATCGAGTGCCATCGTCTTGGATAATTTTAAATATCAATTTTGGAATTTTTCCTGCAGTTACATCTGATCTTTTTTTAAGGACAATTTCGTTAAACTCAAGCTTTTCAATAACGTATGGCCCTGAGCCTATCAGGTGTTCGCCAAATTGATCTCCAAATTGCAGAACAGTTTTTTTAGGTAAAATTTTAAAAACCGTAAGGTCTGTCAAGAGTGTTGCAGAAAACTCCTTTAGTTTAATTGAGACTTTGAGATCTTTGCATGTCACATCTTGTATAGCTTGAAAAGAGTTCCTGAATGGTGAAGTTTCAGAGCGGAACTCATTCAAACTAAAAATAATATCATCGCATGTAACAGGCGTTTGATTTGAAAAAGTTAAATCAGGTAATAATTCAAATTCATAGGTTATTGTAGATGGAATAAAGGTCCAACTTTTTACTGCATCCGGAATAATTGTTAAGTTTCGATCAAACTTAACAAAAGATTGGAAAATAAGTTGATTCAAGCGTTGCCCGGTTGCATCTGTGGTAATTCGTGGATCGAGTGTTTTTGGATACTGCTGGAGAGCAATGGACACGCCCTGGGAAGGGGCGTGTGATGCAGAGAAACAGCTGCTTAGAAAAACAACACACGACAAGAGTGAAAGCCGGAGCAAACAATTGATTATGAACTGAGTATTGAATAATAGAGGAGTCTGTGTTCTGATAAATTTCATTTGTATTATCTTAGCTAGTATTTGAGTTGTGGGGCAAGACGATTATGCTAATAAAAATTTTGATTCTTATTTTATCCGTTTTAAATTCTACTTTTGTTTTGGCGCAGAACTTTGAAAGAATAATAAAGAAATCTAGTCTCTCTCAGTCAGATTTAGGTATCTGTGTTGTAAATCATGATAAAGTATTGTTTGAAACTAATAGGGACAAGCAGATGACGCCGGCATCACTGTCTAAGATTTTAACGGCAGTGGGTGTGCTGAAGACCTTGTCGCCAGAAGATAAATTCGAGTCCAAACTCCTCATTACAGACTTACCTCAAAATGGAGTCTTAAAGGGGCCGATTTATGTTCAAACTGGGGCAGACCCATCTTTTATTTCTGAAACTTTATGGGTTTTAGTGAACCATTTTGTGAGAGAAGGGGTTACGCAAATTAAAGGTCCTATTATTGTAGATCATAGTCTTTTTGATGAAAAACTTTATGATGAAAGCAGGCAGAGTGTACGTGTGGATCGTGCATACGACGCTCCGGTCTCTGCCGCCTCATTTAACTGGAATAGTGTTAATGTTTATGTTCGCCCTGGATTAAAGGGAGATTCTGCAAAAGTCTATCTAGATCCTGAAAGTGATTATTTTGTTCTGAGCAATCAAATGAAGACGGTTTCTGGTAGAGATGTTGATATACAGATTAGTTTGGATAAAGTAGGTAGCAAAGAAAAAGTAACTGTACACGGTAAGATAGGGGCGCAATCACCAGAGGCAGTGAAGTTTGCAAGTATTCAAAATCCAGTGCAATGGTTAGGAGCGAATCTTATATCGTTTTTAAAACAAAGGGGAATTTCTGTAGAGAATACAGTTGTTCAGACGGGTGTACCGCCTAGTCAGGCTAGGGTTGTAGCGAAGACACAAGGGTGGAGTCTTTTTGAGTTAGTAGATGGAATGATGAAGTACTCAAATAATTTTATTGCGGAGATGTTGGTAAAACAGCTGGCTGCACGGGCAGGCACAAAAAGAGCAAGTATTGATGATGGCCTCAGGGAAATAAAAGCTACACTAAAAAAAGAATATAAGATCGAATCTTATCAATTGCTTAATCCATCTGGATTTACAAATAAAAATAAAATATCGGCCTGTGATTTGTCTCTGTTGTTGGATAGAGCTCAAAAAGATTTTTCTGTTGGCCCAGCTTTGATTTCATCTATGCCTCGTCCTGGCGGTGAGGGAACGTTGAAACGTAGAATGAAGGGTGGAGAGCATTTGATCAGAGCTAAAACAGGACTTTTGAGTGGTGTCATTGGTCTTGCGGGATATGCTTCAAATGGAAAAGGGGAAGTTTTTAGTTTCGCCTTTATGTATAATGGTACGGAGAGTGGAGAAGAGAGGGCGCGGAATCTTTTTGATCAACTTGCGCTTGAGGTGACTAAGTTATGAAAAAAAGAATTGGACTAGCGAGTATTATATTTTTTGGGTTAATTTCTTGTTCAACAGTTTCAAATTTATCGCAAGAGGAAGTAGAGGCTCTTGAGCAGCATAATGAAGAGGTTCAACAGAAAATCGAAAATCCAGAGCAAAGTTCTATTCCCAAAAATGCTGAAAGATTTTGGACCGCACCGGATTACTCTTCTCAAAAAAATACGCTAGGTTATAGTGATTCTACATTTATGATACCTGTTCCTCTTAAGGACAGGGTACAGTTTTGGATTGATATTTTTACTAAATATACAACATCTCAAGGAATATTGCATGATTCTCGCCACGTGCATATTGTATACGAACCTGTTGATTTATCTCCTCTGGATAAAAATCACTATCTAACATATCGAAAGAGGCTTAAAGCGGAGCAAAATTTGATTGATGAAAGAAAGAAGCATATCAAAGAGATTCTTTTAAAGCTTCACGAAACAAAAGATCCTGGTCAACTTGCAGGAGAAGAGCTTCGCTATTGGAAAATGTTTGAATCAGTAGATGAAGAGAACAAGTTTTATGAGGCAGCTCAAAAAGGACGATTAAGATTTCAGCTCGGACAAAGTGATCGTTTTAAATTGGGGATTTTTTATTCCGGAAGATATTTGCAGGAGATGGAAAAGATTTTTGAGTCTTATAATTTGCCAAAAGAGTTAACGCGACTTCCTTTTGTTGAGAGTTCCTTTAATATCAAGGCTCGATCTAAAGTAGGCGCAAGTGGCATTTGGCAGTTTATGAGAGGTACGGGCCGTGAGTATATGAAGGTGAATAACCTAATTGATGAGCGTAACGATCCGATTGCAGCTACAGAGGCAGCGGCTCGAAAATTAAAAGGAAACTATAATGCTCTAAATAGTTGGCCTTTAGCACTGACAGCTTATAATTATGGTGTGTATGGCATGAAAAGAATTGTGGATAAATATCAAAGTACAGAGCTTTTTGATTACATTGGAAAAAAGCCTACATCACGCTTTGGGTTTGCGTCAGAAAGTTTTTATGCAAGTTATTTGGCCGCTGTAGAAGTAGAAAAAAACGCAGAAAAATATTTTGGTAAAGTTGTATGGGATGAACCGTTTACGTATGAGAAAGTCGTTCTGACAAGATCGCTTTCTATAAAGGACTTGAAGCCATTTTTTAAGGAGGATGAAATTGGGAAGTACAACCCGCATTTTTCTAGTATCATCCTCAAAGGAAATGCAAGAATCCCTGAGCGAACTCAAATAAAAGTACCCTTAGAGAGTAAAGAGGCCTTTCTTACTTTTTTGAGTAAAAAATCTGATCGAGTTGTAACGGAAGAATCTTCATCTGGGCATTTAAAGTATGTTGTTTCTCGAGGGGACACGTTATCTGGCATTAGTCGCCAGTTTCAAGTTTCCCAGGATAAAATCCTTCAAACAAATGAAGATCTCAATCCCAACCTCCTTCGCCCTGGCCAAATCCTCCTCATCCCCCAATAGGTACGCCGTACCTTTGGGTTGAGATTTGCGTCATGAGCTCTGAATTTCTAGGGGGTGTGGTTGGCGAGTAACTCTGTCTCTTGTGAATTTAAACTTATTGTGACGTAGAGCTGATCCTATTGTTAGATAATCTTCTTTGTTTATGTAGGGTGTATTTATCCAATCAAGAGTTTGGTCTAAATTCTCATATAGAATTTCGTCGTAACTTACAGGAATGTGGAGTTTTGAGTATCCTAGTAGGCCACTTAAAGTTGAATAAGGATATAATTCAGCCCTATGGCAAATCCCAGATTCAATTGGGTTTCTGTAAATGTATTTATAAGCATGTCTGCAATAGTGATTATTTGTAATTAGGCTTGAATGGTAGGGGCCACCGAATGTTTGATTAATTCTGTTGGCATCTCTGGAGATAGATTTTGATACATTCATCATCAGGTAGTGCATTGCCTCACCCAAGTTACCTTTTGGAGTTTTAAGAAGCATATGAAAATGATTATTCATCAGCACAAAAGATTGAATATCAATATCAAAGCCGAACTTAAAGGTGTAAAGATAATCACAGAAAATATGCCAAGTTTCTTGGATGGGAATACGAAACCACTCGCGATTTATAGATCTAGCTGTTACATGGTATGGATAAATTGTTGATACTAATCTTTTAGGTTTTGGCATTTCCCTTGTTTACTGCAATCAGATGCCAATAATAAAATTCAATATATGTAATCTGAGGTCTGATTTTCGTACTCACATTACGAAATCTGTACATCCGGAATATCTATGACGCGAAACTCAACCCAAAGGTACGGCGTACCTTTGGGCGAGTCTAGTTTTCATTTTAGGGGGATTGGATTAAACTAGGGGAATGAAAAAAATTATACTTTTGAGTGTCTTAGTTTGTGGAATTGTTGTCGCACAAGAATCTTCTAACCAAACAGCTGCTCCTGAGGCCAAAGCCTCTGCGCCATCTCTCGTGGTTGCTCCTTCTAAAGAAGCTCCTCCTAAAAAAATAAAATCGGAGCGTACCAATGCAAAAGCAAATCCTACAGAATCAAACTCAATAACTCAAAGTAAAGAAGCCTCTGCGATAAAACCCTATAAAATCAGAAAAAGCGTTATTAAAGAACAAGTGGACGCGATGAAAACAGAAGTTCTCTCTCAAAAAACACAATCCGTTATTCTAAAAGATCTTCTCAAAAAAGAAGGTCTTGATGGTTCAAAGCGACCTCTTATTATTAGTTTTAAAAATACTCTCGGCAGTCGGTACATCGTTGATTCGGTCACGTATAAATTAAACGGTGAAGTGATCTATCAATTTATTGCAGATGAGCAGTCAGACGTTAAGCCAGAGCTTCGATCTCCAAAGAATGAGATTCAAACTACTGTTGTTCCAGGTCCTTACTCACTCGAAGTTCTTATTGTTTATCGTGGTAATGATACGGGTGTTTTTTCATACTTAAAGGATTACAGAATCACACGTGAAAATAGATTTAAGCTGGATGTAAAAAAAGTGAACGAGACACGAGTCGAGGTCCAGACGTTTGAAAGTGGGTCTGTATTTTCTGACTTTAAGGACAGGCCACAATTAAAAATATCTCAGATCTAAGAATCTTCGTGATAGTATAAAAGTGTTATATTAGCGCCTTTGACAGGAGGTTAAATGCGCTTAGCGACTATTATTTTCTTAATTTGTACATCTGCTCATGCGTTGAAATTAAGCGACCTTGTGATAGATGCAAAGTCTGCATTTCTGCGGGATGATCATTTTCAGTCTGCCCGTTTGTACTCGCTTGCAATCAATCAAAAGCAGGAGTCTGTAGAAACAGAGGATATAGAAAACTATATTGTGTCTCAGAGCATTCTCTTATCAGAATCTGAGTTTGTAAGCTTTTGTGAAAGTATGAGTCGTGATAAAAAAGGTATCGAATTTAGGTTCTACTGTGCAAAAACTTTAATTGCTAAAGGTTTTGGAGGCGAGGGGCTTAAGTTTCTAGAAAACATACCAACTTCTTTTCATCGACTCGAGTATCACTTGATTCGAGCAACAGGTTTTTTGCTATCAGGGAAATCAAATTTTTGTGCCGATGAAATAGCAAAAGCACAAAAAAAAGTAACAGAGAATACATCGCAACATTTTAAAGATTTGCTCAACGTTACTGAAGCACGTTGCTATGTAGATCAACAGAGATTTGAATTAGCTCTCCAGAAGTTTCAAAACATACGAGTTAATAGCGAATTTTATTTATCAACGCTTGAGGAGCAAGCCTGGGTTCAATTTAAAATGAGAAACTTAGGCAGTAGTAGAGAGCTTCTTAATATTATTATTTCAGACATTACAAGCCAGAATCAAGCATTGCTGGATAGAACAGATGTCTATTTTAGGGTTAAGTATCTTTTAGGTTATATTGATCTTATTTCGCAGAATCCAGAGAGATCTAGATCTACATTTGATTCTATTAATCAAGAAATTAGAAAGTATCGTGATACTGCTTTAAGAAGAGCTCAAGTCGCTGCAAAAGTAACTAAGGCAATACAAGATGCAAGCACCAAGCAACTTATTGAGGATAGTAAGCCCTACATAGAATTTAGAAAGTTTGTAAAAATCTGGAATCAAAGCCACCAGCTCAACGAAGTTGATGAAGCAATAAGATTCTTGGTAGCCCTTAATCAAGAACAAGTACGAGTGAAAAAAATAATATCAGATACATCTTATACAGCGCAGTTAGTTCGTTTGAAAAATAAGCATATTGAGTATTTATCTGAAGTTTTTAAAGAACAGTTTAACGAAGCAAAAAGAACTATTGATTCAATACAATTTAAATCCAGCATGGGGCAAATAGAAAATGTTTGGGCTCAGCGAACTGAGGGAAAACGAACAATAGCAGAAGCTTTAGACTCTTATAATCGGGAGCTAGGCGGAGTAGAAGAGTACTTAGGGAAATAGATAATAAATGTATCCAAAAAAGGGTAGATAAAAAAGAATGAGACAACTGGTTTTATTAATATTACTAGCAGTAGGAGTGGCATACTCGCAAGAGGTGGATGTCAGCGCTGGTCTTGTTGATAAGGCTTTTGATGAGTACCAAAAAACGGCAAAAGACTATATTTCTAATCAGCAAGAGACAATGGATGTTCTTCGTAACTGGCGAAAATCTATGTTAGTTGAATCTTACTCCTCACGTCTTGATAATATTGAAAAGAATTTAAATTTAAGTAATACAAATTTAATTGAAAATTTTGAGACTTTTATTAAGCAAAATGGAGAAGATTCTCTGGATGATGTCTTGATGATACGTCTTGCTCAGCTTAATTTTGAGAAGGCAAACCTTGATTTTAACGCTGAGATGAAGAAGTATCAACAGCGAATCGATTTATACACGAAAGGCCTTATCTCAGAGTCCCCAGAGGCTCCAGTACCTAATTTCACTAAGACCATTCAAATTTCAAAAGAGTTTGCAAAGAACTTCTCAAATAGTCCGCTCATAGATAAAGCGTATTACTTAATTGGTTTTTGTTTGGAAGAGATGATGCAAGATAATGAAGCTCTTCCGTATTATCAAAAGATTGTAGAGCAGCTTCCTAATTCTACTTTTTTTGATGAAGTGGCTTGGAGATCTGCAGATATATATTTTAATTATCAAAAATATGATTTAGCAGAGAGTCTGTATCAGCGCTTAGTTGAAGTAAAGTCTTCTTACCAGTACAAGGCTTTGTATAAACTTGGAGCTGTCTATTTTTCGAAAAAGAATTTTAAGAGGGCATCAGAAATCTTTGAATCCTTGGTGGATAGTTTAATTCGAATGTCATCACGTTCTTTAGAAGAGGAAACTCTTTTAGAGGAGGGGTATGATTATCTAGCCGCTGTACAAAGTCAGGATCTGAAGATCAAAGTTAATGCAAGATATGCGGATGAGGTTGCATACCGACTAGGTCAAATTTATAAAAAAAGATTAGATGAAGAGTCTATGAAGGCTGCATACATTTATGCAGTCCAAGCATTTCCTAAATCGCCATGGATACCTCGCATGTACTCCGAGCTGATCACTGTTTTTGAGGATGATGGCAACGAAGAGAGAGTTAATTTTTATAGAAATAGGCTTATTCAATTATTAACTGTAAATAATGAGTGGTGGGCATCTAACGACTCATATAAACTTGCAGCATTTGAGGCGCAAGATCTTTTAGAGTTTCATTTACTTAAAAGTGCTCAGTTTTATGCAAATAAAGGGTATAAAGCCAACAGTTTTGACTTTCTTGAAACCGCACGTTCTCGATACTTTAATTTTATATCTAAGTATTCCTGGAGTCCTTATGCAGAAAGGGCCAAATTGGAGTTAGCTGATATCGAGTACTTTTTAGAGAGATACGCTATTGCTTCGAAATACTACTTTGAACTTGTAAATGAGGCAGAGTCAGCTGTCATTCGTGAAGAGGCTGCGTACAGTTTAATTTGGTCTGAAAGCAAAAAAGTAAAATATGATCTTAGTTTTAATTCATCATTCTATTTATCAAGAGCAAATGAAAAATCCCAGTTGTCATTGCAAGAAAATGTTTTTGTTCAGGCTGCGAGTTACTATGTAGCAAAAGTTCCAAGGAGCAATAGAAGAAATAAAGTACTTTATAAAATATCAGAAATATATGCATCTAGAGGGCAATTAGATAATGCTATTCAGGCATTGAATACTATCGTGTCAGATCAAGATAACTCCGATTTTACGAGTTTTAATTCTTATAGATTTTTAGCTGATATTTATAATATCAAAAATGATTGGAAATCAGTTCAAGTTGTCTCTGAATTGCAAAAATCACATTCATATACACCTTCTCTTGTCGATCAAGACACAGAAAATCTTTTAGCTAAGAACAGAGAGAAGCTAGAAAAAGCATTAAGTTTAGAATTAGAAGGAAGTTACAATATAGCTATCGAAGAGTTCGAAAAATTTGTGCTAGATAATTCCAGAAGTTCAGCCGTTCCGATTGTTCAACTTAAGCTAGCTGCTTTGTATGACAAACTCAATATGATGACTAAATTGCAAGATATTCTTCTGCGCCTAGAGAGAACGTCTTTTGTTGCTGAGGCTCAGTACTTAAAGGCCCATATGTTATCTAAGCAAAGTTTGTTTGATGATGCGGCCAAGCAGTTTGAAGAGTTCAGTCTCAAGTATCCAAAGCATAATTGGTTTGAGGCAGCTGTAATGAACGCTGTTTCAATTCGCAGTCAAATGAAGCAATATCAACTCATTGTGGATTTTCTTAAAAAGGTAAATTTAATAAATTCCTCTCCATATTTATTTTATACATATTTAAATTCTCTCTTTGAACTTAAAAAATACGATGATGTTGTAAAAGCAACCTCTAGTTATGGAAAAAAGAGTGAAATCGATAGTT
Source organism: Bdellovibrionota bacterium (assembly GCA_963169805.1). GTDB lineage: Bacteria > Bdellovibrionota > Bdellovibrionia > Bdellovibrionales > JAEYZS01 > CAUJDY01. The sequence goes on from CAUJDY010000135.1 coordinate 9,611, forward strand.
CTCGATTGCTAAATTATATTTTAAAATCTTATTTTGCAAAAGACGACTTTATTAACTTAAGTAAGACATGTCCTTCTATTAAAGCTTTGGATGATAGTAAAAATAAGACAGCGTTTTTAAATTATAATCTCGCATTTTGTCAGTTTGTTGATTTGCGGGCGATTGTGACTGTGCCAGAAACACGCTTAGATCAGATTCAGGTGGAGTTAAATGAAATTGCTTCGTATCGAGTAGATGAAGTTATAGTAAATGCAATCAACATAGTTTTAGAGTTGAGTGATCTCAAAAATACGAACAAAGAGCAGTTTCAGCTTTTTGCACAAAAAGGATGGGAACTTGCACGTTTAACTCCATTTGCCCCTGAGTCTCAAAGACTTGCAAAAAATTATTTTCAAATATTTTCAAAATATCCTATTCATCTCGGTCAGCTCATGAATTGGAGGCTCAATTTAAATCGTCTTTATGATTATAAAGCCTTGCCATTTGCTGATTGGAAGAATTTGCAGGTTGAATGCCAAAGAGACACCATAAATTGTGTGAAGGGACTCGAAAGTTTGGTAGCAGCAAATCCCTCATCATCTGAAATCTATGAGAATCTGATTCTAGCGTATCTGAATAGAGGTGATGATGCGAATGCTGTTCGAATTTTAAAGAATTATGCACAAAAAATGGATTGGACACAAATGTCTGTGGATCTTCATTTTGTCTTGGGTCTTTCAAGTCAAATTCCGCAAGACAAATTAAAATATGAGGGGCAACTCTCATCTCCGCTTGGAATCATGGCTGTGATCGAAAGGGAGATTGAATCCAAGAATTACAAGGAAGCTCTCAAGTTTATTCGATTAAATGTAGGTGTAAATCCTTCCTATCCACAAACTTATGCACGTGCTGCACTCCTTTACTATGAAAGAGGTTTTCCAGAGCTAGCTCGAACTGTGTTAAGCAACGGATACCTCACGACTCAATCTCCGTTACTTGAATCATTATTGTATCAAATTAATGCCGTCACATATTCCAATACGAATGTTGGCAAAGTTGAAGTAACACAGGACTTAGGTCCAATGCAAAAATACTCTCTGGCGTTTGCCGCTATTAA
>CAUJDY010000136.1 GCA_963169805.1 Bdellovibrionota bacterium
TAAAAGAAGCTTTCCGTCTTGAGATACAACCAATCCCTGTGGAGCTAAGCCAATATTTTCTAGAGATGTTATGAATTTGCTCTCATAAGGATCAATAATATCAATCGAATTAGATCCCTGAAGCGCTACAAACAAATAATCCCCTAATGGAGAAAACTCTGCAGCGATTGCCATATCTCGGTCATTAAAATCATGTCGATCCTGATAGTCCTCAATACCAGTTCTCAAATCAACCCTTGCAATCATTGTACGCACTGTATTTTCAAAATTTAGCACTAACCCGTCTCTCATTTTACCACGAGTTATATTGTCCTTCTTTGAAGGCACCCAAAGGCTATTTCCGTCTGGACTAATCACTGCAGACATTAGAATATTCGGCAAACCTCGCCCGTTATCCTCTCTATCAGGAGTTGTGTCATATTGGATTGGTATTTTTTTCTGCAGTAAATATGTTTTTGGATGAACCTCAACCAATTCTCCTTGCAAGTTTGATGAGATATATCTTGTTACAAATAATCTTTGTGAATCGTGAGAGAGAGCTAAGCCTCGCGGACCAAAATCAAGAGCGATATTTTTTAGTACCTTCTGTGTAACTGTTGATATAACAACTAATTCGTTTTTTCCCTCGAGAGCGACAAATGATTGTTTATTTTTTTGATCTACTACAATTCCAAAAGGGTAGCTCCCTCGCGGAAGTGGAATCTTTGTCACAAATCGCCCCGTCGCCATTTCATGAACTGAAATATCAAAAGACTCTTGATTCACAATCCAAATATTTTTTCCATCAATTGCAAGTTGAACCGGATGCTCTCCTACAGGAACTTCATAAAGTTTCTGTAAACGATCCAATGTAAATGTTGAGATAGTATTTGAATCAGGATTTACCACTGAGACCAAATTTCCAGCCGTAACAATAGGAGAGGATTTTTGAGGCCGAACTGATGTTATGGGATTGTAGACAGATACTGTTGTAGATTTAGAATAAAGCTGTCCATTAGAGCGTACAAAAACTGTTACAGATTTTCTTCCTGGCTGTGTGTAAGTAAAATGAATATCTGGAGAACGGGACCACTCCGTTTGTTTTTCATTTGCATCCATCTTCCATGAATACTCAGCAGAGACGCTAGCACTTACCTTTAAGCTCACACGCTGTCCTATTTGTACATGCGAAGGAGCTTGAAGCGAAATATCAACACTCGCGTTTCCGATTCCTGTAGTAAATTGCGAATAGAATCCTTGTGTAGCATTTCCAAACACATCTTTTAATCGCCCAGGAACCAATATAATCTCGTAAGTTGTAATTGGAGCAAGCGGTTGAGCTGGTGCAAAACTTAAAATATTCATTTGATAGCTGTAATAGCCTTCGATAACTTTTTTGGTTGAAGCCTCACGCACAACAAAATCACCGGGCTTCAGAGTTGTGAAATCAATCGCATCACTCAATACAATTCCTACTCTTGACAATAAAGATTGATTTGTAGAATCTGGGAGCGGACTCACCATATTAACTTCTGGCCCTCTCACATCCTCTTCCTCTTGATGCCGAAACCACCAGCTTCCAAGTCCATGATCGTCACTCACAAGAGTATAAGGTCCAAATACAGTTGCAAAATCCTCATCCCGATCGGATGCTTTTGAGCTAAACTCTTTAACTATTTTAGGAGCGTAGACTCCTTTGTCATTTTTTTCACCAATCAAAATTTTTGAATACTTCTTGGATGCCCCCACATGAGCTACCCCATCTTGATACGTAAGATATCCCCCTTTTTCTTTTATAGACACAGATCCCACAGGTAAAATTTGTTTTGGGTTAGATATGTCATGAATATGAAATTTATCGTCCGCTCCAGCTGTTAAAATTTTATTGTCTGTTACAAAAATTGAATAGGGCTTTGGACCTTTGAGAGTGGTCAGAACCTGTGGGTTAACAGGATCACTCACATCAAGAGTCGTAAAACCAGCACTATCGTTACCACTCAGGACCATTAAATTTCCAATAACAAAAACAGGTCCCACACCGTAGTTTCCCAGTTGCGAAATAGGAATTGGATTAGGTCCATGAGGTCTACGCACTAAGTAAGGCCGCGCAGGATCTGAGGCATCAACGATATAAACTCCATTAGCTGAGCCACCCACATAAATGTAAGGAGCTTGATAAAAGAGCCACCAAGCTCCAGTAGCATAATCTGAGGCCTGAATTCCTGGGAGCTTTAAATAACTCAGCAGCCTTGGGTTTAAGTGATCCGACCAATTCCATATTTGGATTCCTTCAGTTGCTTGGAGAGCCACCAAGTCGCCTTGAGGGTGAGACGTGTAGCCATATCCATGTGGCTCTCGAATTGGATAGGTTTGACTGTCTTTTTTTACAAAAACAGGCCGAGATACCACGCGATCTTTGCTGAACTGAATATCAAGAAAACCAAAACCTCCACCAGGCACTCCGCTGTCATTTGCAAAAATCATAACTAGATCTCCCTTATGAAAGGAAGTGTGCCCATGAGCCTGCGGAAAACCTTGTGATGAATTTATTTGGCCAATAAAACGATCTGATGTAGACGCACTAACAACCAAAAAACAAACAAAGATCAAAATGAATTTCTGAAGAAAAACTGACACCATTACCCCCTGGTCAGAATTGAGGGAGACTATCATAATTTGATTCGAAATTTCCACCAATTATTAAGGTGCCAGGTACTTGGAAACGATTCGCAAAAGCGTTTCCAAGTGCCTGGCACCTAACGGCTAGTGGCTTGCGGGAGGATTTTGAATTGTTACAAAGATTTCCTTATCATACTCATTTTTTAAGATATCTTCGATTGCATACAATGTTCCTGAGGTTGAAGACGGGCAGCCTCCACAAGCACCCTCATATTTAACAAGAAGCTCTTTCCCTTCGAGCTTAATGACTTCAATATTCCCGCCATCGCTTTGAAGTCCCGGACGCACTGTTCGATCTAAAATTTCTTCAATTTTTTGAATCTCTGGAGGCAACTGAGAGCGTAACTTTTTCTTTTCTGCCTCAAGATTAATATCTGGATTATGAACTTGCATGCGAGTCTGTATCACAGATTTTACCATTTGCTGAAGTGTATCCCACTCATCCTCAGTTTGAGTGACCGTAATCATATTTTCAAAAAAGTAAACTTGGACAACGTTTGGCAAAGACATTATATCTTTCGCCAAAGTTATATCTCCGCACTGCTCTACAGAAGTGAAAGTTGCCTTCCCTTCATTAATAACATTCTTACTTAAAATAAATTTAAGAGAACGCGGATTCGGTGTCATTTGTGGATAAATCTGAATGGTGTCCATAGTTTTACCTTCGTTTAGCATTTTAATAACCCAATTACCTTTTTTAAGGATTCAATAAAAAAATCAATTTCCTCTGGAGTATTATAAACTGCAAAAGATGCTCTAACAGTACCCGGAACTTGCAGCTTTTGCATGAGAGGCTGCGTACAGTGATGGCCCGTTCTAACAGCTACACCATAATTATCTAACAAGCTACCAACATCACTTGGATGAGCTCCTTTGACATTAAAAGAAACAATAGCACCTCTGTGCAATTGTGATCCATATAACACAACCTGTGGAATTGTTTTGAGCTCTGAAAATACTTTCTCAGTTAACATCATTTCATGATGTGCAATCCTATCAAGTCCAAGCGATAACACATATTGAATTGCGGCCTCTAACCCCAAAGCTCCTTCAATATGCGGAGTACCGGGTTCAAATCTGAACGGAGCATCTATAAAGGTTGTTTTTTCAAATGTTACTTTATCTATAATACCGCCACCACCCTGATAAGGATTGAGAGTTTGTAAAATTTCTTTCTTTCCAAAAAGAACTCCAAATCCAGTTGGACCATAGATTTTATGAGATGAAAATGTATAAAAATCACAACCTAAATCCTGAACATTCACATTCATGTGAGCTACAGCCTGAGCGCCATCAACCACTACGATCGAACCGGCCTTATGAGCTAAGTCCGCCAATTCCTTTACAGGCATCACAATACCTAGTGTGTTTGAAATATGAGTAAAGCTCACAATTTTTGTTCTATCAGATAAGGCTGATTTAAAATTGCTTAGTAAAACCGCATAGTCATCTGATACATCAAATTTTTTTACGACTATCTTTTTCCGCTCTGCTAAGATCTGCCATGGAACAATATTTGAGTGATGCTCAACTTCAGATATTAAAACCTCATCACCTTCGTTTAAATATTGCCAGCCATATGTTTGAGCTATGAAGTTGATTGAATCTGTTGTCCCCTTATTAAATAAAATCTCTTCGTCTGAAGGGGCATGGATGTAGTTCTGAATCGTCTTTCGTGCATTTTCAAAATTTTTTGTACCTTGATCACTCAAGAAATGAACACCTCTATGTACGTTCGAAGACTCATACAAATAATATTTAGAAATACGATCTACTACTTGTTTAGGTTTTAATGTTGTTGCTGCATTATCCAAGTACACCAATTTGTGACCATTAACGAGACCTTCAAAAATGGGAAAATCTTTTCTTGCCGTATCTGAAAGTAAACTCACGAGAGATCTCCCTGGCCAGATAAATAACTCTTTGCAATTTTTCTAAGATCTGTACTTTGCAGTTTATCAACAATTTCTAATCCGTAAGCAGAAATTAATAGATTCAGAGACTGCTCTTTAGACAGTCCGCGGCTTTGTAAGTAGAACATTTCGTTGGCATCCAGCTGCCCAATAGCCGCCCCGTGGTTGGCCTTGACATCATCTGCATAAACATCAAGCTGCGGCTTTGTATCAACAGTACATTTCTTTGAAAGCATCAATGAACGACTCAACTGCTCCGCATCAGACTTCTGCGACTGTTTCTCAATATAAATTCTCCCCTGAAATACGGACTTTGAATTTTCTGATAGTATCGTTTTAAAAAACTGTCGACTCGTCGTATGAGGAGCTAAATGATTAGAGTGCACATTACAATCGACAGATAAACTTTCTTTCAGCAAATTAAATCCATTAATTTCTGAAGAAGCCCCCTCTTCAAGCAAGGAGCAACTTATATTTTGTCTTAATAAGTCAGAACCTTTTGCTAAAGATATAAAACGTAATGTCGCGTGCTTTTTTTGATAACTCTCAAATGTAGACACAGCAAAGCTTCTAGAAAACATTTTATAGGAAGCTAATACTTCACATTGACTGTTTGCCTCCATATTAAGAATAATTTTTGTATTTGCAAAACCTCCAGATACTTGTGAAGAGCAATTAAGAGTAAGTTTAGAGTGAGGCATTAAATCAATCACTAAAACTGAGTTAAAATACTCCCCGTTCTCAATAATATTTTCTAAGCCAATATATTCTGTCTTGCTTGGAGGTATCTCGATACGTTGCAATTTATGAGGATTCAATAAACTCAATTGGTCAAAAAAATCTTGCCTAAAATATTTAGCTGATGATTCTAATTTAAGATCTTCAATTTTTAATGATGTATTAAGCAAAAGCTTAGAGGACACAGCTGACTGCAGGTCCGCTTCAGAAAGCGGTTTCAAAGAAGTGTATCTCCACTCCTCTGTTTGCTTAGAAGGAAACCCTCTCCTAATATATTCGGCAGCACTTTTCTGAATGGCAGAAGCTACATGAAGTTGAGACAGTTCACTCAAAAAATTCATTGAATATCCTTAATGAGCCAATCATAACCTTCTTTTTCCAATCGGAGTGCGAGTGTTTTGTCACCTGACTTTATAATCTTGCCTTTATATAGGACATGCACAAAGTCTGGCTCAATATAATCAAGCAATCTCTGATAGTGAGTAATGAGAACAACTGCATTGTGGGAGTTTTTATATTTATTCACTCCCTCGGACACAACTCTGAGGGCATCAATATCTAAGCCCGAATCTGTTTCATCCAGCAAAGCTACTCTTGGGTTCAAAACCAATAATTGTAAAATCTCATTTTTCTTTTTTTCTCCTCCAGAAAAGCCCTCATTCACTGAGCGATCTAGAAAAGAAGGATTCATCCCTACGATTTGGCACTTTTTTTCAACAAACTTCCTAAAGTCTGACTCACTCATCTCTTCGACACCTTGATGCTTACATATTTCATTAAACGCTGTGTACAGAAGCGTAAAGTTTGAAACGCCTGGAACCTCAATCGGATACTGCATAGCTAGAAAAACACCCTCTCTAGCTCGCTCATACGGCTCCATCTCTAAAAGATTTTTTTGTTTCATATTAACTTCAAAATGAACTTCACCCTCTGTTACTTGGTAATCTGGATGTCCCGAAATTACTTTTGCAAGAGTGCTCTTGCCTGATCCGTTTGGACCCATGATTGCGTGAACCTCTCCCTGCTTTACCTTTAAATTCAGGCCTTTCAAAATTTGGTTGTCTTCAATTTGTGCTTTAAGATTTTTAATTTCTAACATACCTCACCCAATACTATTTTCGAGTTTCATTTCAATAAGCTTAACTGCCTCAACCGAAAACTCCAAAGGCAGCTCTTTAAAAACATCTTTGCAAAAACCATTTACTAAAAGCGATATTGCTTTTTCTTGATCCATACCTCTACTTTGAAGATAAAAAAGTTGGTCGGCGCTAATTTTAGTAGTTGAAGCTTCGTGCTCTAGAACTGCAGAGTTATTATGCACTTCTATGTAGGGAACCGTATGTGCGCTGCAATTATCTTCAACAAGCATTGAATCACACTGCGAATAGTTTCTTGCATTTTCTGCTGATGGCATAATCTTCACAAGACCTCGATACACATTCGAAGAGTGGTCTGCAGAAATTCCCTTTGAGACTATTGTGCTCTTTGTATTTTTACCTATGTGAATCATTTTTGTCCCGGTATCAGCCTGCATTTTTCCATTTGTTAGCGCTACAGAGTAAAACGCGCCAATCGAATTATCACCTTTTAAAATACAACTAGGATATTTCCATGTGATTGCACTTCCTGCTTCAACTTGAGTCCAAGATATTTTGGAATGACGTCCTTCACAAAGTCCACGCTTGGTTACAAAGTTATACACTCCACCCTTACCGTCTTTATCTCCAGAATACCAGTTTTGTACGGTTGAATATTTAATCTCTGCATTCTCCAACGCGACAAGCTCTACAACAGCAGCATGTAGTTGGTTGCTATCATACTGAGGAGCCGTGCAACCTTCGAGATAATTTACATAACTTCCCTCTTCAGCGATTATAAGTGTTCTTTCAAACTGTCCCGTTTCTTTATTATTAATTCTAAAGTATGTCGAAAGATCCATCGGGCAACGCACTCCCTTGGGAATGTAGACAAATGAGCCATCCGTAAACACTGCCGCATTAAGTGCAGCAAAAAAATTATCAGTGAATGGAACTACTTTTCCAAAATATTTTTTAACTAGATCTGGATACTTTTGAAGTGCTTCTGAAATAGAGCAAAAAATGACGCCTACTTTTTCAAGATCTTCTTTAAACGTTGTGCCAACAGATACAGAATCAAAAACAACGTCCATAGCAACACCAGATATTCTTTTTTGCTCACTGAGTGGAATTCCAAGTCGCTCAAATGTTTTTAGCAACTCTGGGTCAATGTCACTCAGGGTTTTTGGCGAGTTTTCTTTCTTTTTTGGAGCGGAGAAATAACGGATATCCTGATAATCTATTTTGGGGTAATTCACATTCGCCCACGTAGGCTCTGTTAAAGTCTGCCAATGTCTAAAAGCCTTTAGTCGTTGTTCGAGCATAAAATCCGGCTCAGCTTTACGCTTCCAAATTTCACGTACAATCTCTTCCGAAAGGCCTTTGGGAAGTTCATCTACTTCGATATCTGTCACAAAACCATATTTGTAATCATTCTTTTGAAAGTTATTTTTAGTTTGATTTTCAGACATCATAGCCCCTCTTCTCTATAAGCCCATCCGTGCGTAGAGGAGTTTTTTCAACAGTTCCCACAAAGGAATCCACAAGCAAGTCAGAAACTAAAATTGTTTTCAGGTAGAAAGATATCTTTTGATTTAAAATCTGAAGTGGATTTGTGATATTACAGGTACCCTTCATATCACAGTCCCCCTGAAGGCACTTTACTAAATACATCGGGCCTTCTATCATTTCTGCCAGCTCATAGAATGTAATTGAATTAAGAGGTTTTATTAATTTATAGCCACCATGAGTTCCTTGCGCAGATTTCACAACATCATTTTGATTTAATATTTGTAAGACTCGTGAAACCACATCAAAAGGAATTTGATAACGCTGGCTCAACTCCTTTGCTGGAGTTAATTGCTCTGCTAAGCTTAAATGCTTAAGAGCAATCAGTGCATATTCCATTTTACGACTCAGCTTAATCATAGGTCCTCAGGTGTATTTTCAATACATTTTCATTAACGAGGTTTAGAAATGCCTGAATCATACAAATAAGTCAAATTATGTCTTATTTATTATAAAATTGTTTAAATTGCTGTAATTATTGGATAATTATTCTTTATTTAGGTCTTTATAGAGCATCAAACGCAGCATGATTAGCACATATTCAAAAGGCGCCTGCTGACTTTCTGATAATCGATGCATTAATGCATCGCTTATCAGAAAGTCAGCAGGCGCCTTTTAGCGAAATATAGGCTTAAATGCCCCAGACAATGCACAACAGGGAGTTCTATAATGGGCCGCTTATTAGGTATTATTTTTGGCGTATTTATTTTTATCTTTTTGATATGGGGAACAGCATATTTTTATAGTCTCGGAAAAGTATACGAAACAAAATCTGTTCCATTTTTTACGGATAAACTAGAAATCATTGCGCATAGAGGTGGATCTTTAGAGATGCCAGAAAACACTCTCCATGCGTTTGACCATGCTGCCCAACTTGGCCCAGACACAATCCTAGAATTTGATGTTCACCTCACTTCAGATAAAAAACCTGTCGTCTTCCATGATATTTTGCTCAATAGAACCACAAACGGAGAGGGACCCATTCACCAAAAAACCCTTGAAGAACTAAAAAAACTTGATGCTGGATTCAACTTCAAAAACGAAGCTGGCGAGTTTAGTATGCGTGGCAAAGGCATTCAAATACCCACTTTAGAAGAGGTACTTGAAAAGTACCCAAAACATCGAATGATTATTGAAGTAAAGCCAAACTCTCTAGACGCAGCTATTGCAATTTATGATGTGATTGCTAAATACCAAAGAATCGACAGAACTCTACTGGGCAGTGAACACAGCAATATCATCAAATACGTTAAAAGCAAATATCCCACTCTATATACAACAGCAGGTAAAGATGAAATCTTGCGCTCGGTTATGTTAGAAAATATGCATCTTGAGAGATTAGACTCCATGTTACCAGACGCTTTTTGTATTCCTGTTATCCACGATGGTATAAAAGTCTTAACAGATCGACTTTTGACAGAAATTCAGAGACGTGGAAAAAAAGCTTTTATTTGGACCATTAACGATAAGGAAGAAATGAAGCGTTTGATTCAGATGGGAGTAAACGGAATAATCACAGATCGCCCCAAGCTTCTCGCCGAAACACTTCAAGCGCCGAGTCAAAATTAACAGTGCTTTAGCTACAAAAAAATCTCAACTTCACTTAACCTGAAGGTGCCAGGCCGGTGGAAACGAAATAGTATTACGTTTGCAAGTGCCTGGCACCTTTAAGGGGCTACGTTTTGTTTAT
>CAUJDY010000137.1 GCA_963169805.1 Bdellovibrionota bacterium
TCCCGATGAAATGGAAGCTCAATTAAAGCAGCTGGCTAACAAGTATAATGTTGAACTTTCTCGTATAGAGTCCTTTCCTGCAACGCACACTTCTGCAGAAACACCCTTCTTTGATATTCTTGTGAGTATTATCAATGATAATGTACCTCACTCAATACAAACTCCGTATATGTCTCCGGGAGCTACGGATTCTCGTTTTTTTAGAGAAAAAGGATTTGAATGCTATGGGATTATACCAATCTTAATAACAATGGAAGATTTAGCAAAGATGCATGGTAAAAACGAGGATATTTCTGTCGAAAATCTTAAACTCGGTATCAAAATTATTTTTGAAACTCTTGTAGGATACAATCAACTTTCAGAAGCATCCAATTTCTAGAAACACCTTATATGATATTTAAAGTTGAGTGATTTTGGCTGACGCTAGACTAAGGGCTGGAATCTGACTAACGCAAGGGAATCACGATGAGAGCCTAAAAGTTCAGAGTTAAAATAGTTAGATGAGAAAAAATCTATTTTTAATACTGGTCGTGGGCCTACTTTCAGCCTGTGGTGGTGGTAATGGTGGGATTAATAATGCAACCTCAAATCCTCCTGGTTCTGAACCAGATGCTCCAGAACAAGATTTAAGAACCCAAGTCTGTTATTTGGGTGAAAGCCGCGACAATACAGCCTGCATTACGACTCAAACCATTGATGCTACTCGCCTTGGGTACCGCGATCCATTTACAGATCCATCATTTATGGGGACCGGGGAGCGAGCGCAATATCGTATGCCGGAGCGAGCGGTCATTCTCTCTGAAGTTTCTCAAAATTTTAAAATAGCACCTAATTTTATTTTATCAGAAGTTATGAGCATTCAAAAAGATACCTTTGGAATTTATGCGCCCATAGTTGTTGATGTTTTACAAAAAATCAGAGATGCAGCAAGCACAGTTGTGCGAGTGAACTCTTCTTTTAGAAGTCCTAAGTATAATGCCGGGATTCAAGGAGCAGCTAAGTGGTCTCGCCATCAGTACGGCGATGCTTTTGATATTAGTTCAAATCGATTTACATTACGAGAATTAGCTCAACTTTGTAAAGACCTAGGAGCCACTTATACGGATTTGTATGAGAGACATGTCCATTGTGATTGGAGAAATTCTTCTTTGGAGACAGGATTTTTTGGAGAAAACAACAAGCTAAGAGAAGAATTTAGTCTTGCTCAGCACATTCAAGAAATGGAAGACAACTCTCTTATCCAAATAGAAGGAAACATAGGTCGTAGTAGTGTTATTAATCTCTCAAGTACTATAAATTTTGTTGAAGATACAGAGGCTATATATAAGAAGTGGGAGATTCAGGGCCCAAGAGGGCTCAAGTTAGAGTATGAATCCCAAGAGTGCCAGATTCTACTCGAAAAAGGAACCTACCAAATCACTCATTTTATTGGAGAGCACGTTCGACTCAGAAAAATTCTACATGTGAAATAGACTTTGACTTGAGATAAAGAAACAATCCGTTTGAAGTTTTTGTACATTAGTTGTAATTAAATCTAATGTTTAGCGTGCAACAGCAAGAAGAGATAGATAAAGCTATAAGCAATTTAAAGTCAGGGAATGTTGTTGGGCTTCCCACGGAGACCGTTTATGGACTTGCCGCTAATGTTTTTGATCAGAGTGCAGTTCAAAAAATATTTGAAACTAAAAAACGTCCCTTCTTTGATCCGCTAATTGTTCATATTTCTCATCTATCACAGCTTAAATCCGTAGTGAGTGAGTTTTCTGATCTCCCTCAGTTTTTGGCAGAGCGCTTTTGGCCGGGGCCGCTGACCATGGTTCTTCCAAAGGGGGCTAAAATTACCGGTTTAGTGACTTCTGGTCTAGAGACTGTTGGGGTGCGTTTTCCTAAGCACACAATGGCACAAAAGATTATTTCAGGTTTAGGTTTTCCTGTGGCAGCTCCCTCTGCAAATTTATTTGGAAAAACATCTCCTACTACAGCCGAGCACGTACGATCTGAATTTGGAGATAAAGTTTTTGTGGTTGATGGTGGGCCTTGTGAAGTAGGTTTAGAGTCTACAGTTATTGGATTTGACGAAAATTATCAAATTGTTAAAATTCATCGACCAGGAGCTATCACCAATAAAGATTTAGAAGTGGCTCTAAATGATTTTTCAAGGCAAGTTTATGTCACATATGAAGAATCAAAAGTAGCTCCGGGACATTTAAAACATCACTACATGCCCACATTACCGCTTGTTATTTTGGAAAAAGAATCTCTTGATGAAAATAAGATAGCAACTTTATTAAAAATAGAAAAAAAATCTGGAGTTGAACTAAAGCTGTCAAGTGATCCCGTATTGGCGGCTCGTGAGCTTTATGTCAAGCTACGCGAATGCTCTCAGATGGATGTTGGTTTTATTTATGTATTTAAAAATGAGTCCCAAATAAACGAACTTTGGACGGCCATTTGGGATCGTCTTAGCAAAGCCTCTAGTTTAGTCTTATAGGAGAATCAAAATGGTTAAATCACAGTCTGGTATTCAATATGTAGAAGCAGGTAATCCTGAATCTGAAAGAAAGATATTTATGCTTCATGGATATGGAGCAGATATGATGGATCTTTATCCGCTCGCACAAGAAATTGACCCTGTTGCACACTGGATTTTTCCAAATGGTGTGTTGGAAGT
>CAUJDY010000138.1 GCA_963169805.1 Bdellovibrionota bacterium
TAAATTTCTCACGAGATCTGACACACTACCTTTTAATAATTTTAATTCGACCATTACCCCTGTTAAAAGTTCTACAGCTCTGGTTTGAAGTGAATTAAATGGAATACCCGGCTTAATCATTTGCAGTATTTCTTTTTGTACACTCAAAACGCGATTATAAAGTTCTTTTTGAATTTGAGTATACTTACCGTCCACGGGGAATGTGCGCGTAATATCACCATTCATATAGTTGTACTCAGCCCCTGCATCAATTAACAAAAGATCGCCAGATCTACACTCTTGATCATTATAAACATAATGAAGTGTACATGCATTTGCACCTGAAGCAACTATTGGACTGTATGCAACTCTAGGGGACATTCTTGATTTGAATTGATATTCAAGAAAGGCTTGTACTTGTCTTTCATTTAAACCTGGCCGTACCAACTTCATTGTTTCTATATGTGCTTCAGCAGAAATTTGACAAGCTTTTCGTAGCCAGTCTAATTCTACTGGCTCCTTTAAAATTCTAAATTCTCCCAAAAATTCTCCGCTATCACACAAAGGCAAAAGGCCTCTTCCACTACGGCCAGCCAAATTTTTAGCCTCCTCTATGCTTTTTAATATCTCTTTGTCCCAATCAGGAAATTGATTGAGTTTGTAATAAATTTTCTGAGATGACTTCAAAAGCTCAGGCAATTGCGAAGATAATTCTGAAATTAAATACACGTGATCAATTTTAAAATATTTCTGTGTAAGCTCTGGACCAAAGCGAAATCCGTCCCAAGTTTCTCTTAGTACATCTTTAGGTCTAACAAATAATACCGTTTCTGGCTTTTGCCCAGGACGAAAAACAAATACAGATTCTGGCTCTTCAAAACCTGTGAGATAAAATAAATTTGTGTCTTGTCTGAATTCATACGGAGTATCGTAATTTCTAAGGTATTCTGGAGTTGAACACAAAACCAGAGCTGAATCTTGCAAAAAAGGAGCAATTCTAGCTCGTCGTTTCTCAAAAACTTGCATATCTAAAATAGGCTTACGGTCTGACATATCTTTCTTCCTAACTACTTATACTCTATCATTAAAAATTAAATTCGGATCGAAATTGTTCTACAAATTTTCGTCCTGCAACCTCTCCCGCATTAATTTGTAGCTTACGACTTTTAAAGTCACTTAGCTTTGTTCTTACGTCAATTTTAACCATTTGATTATAAGAAGCTTCTGCCTGCTGTATGGCCTTTAGTGCTAAAGCCCATGCGACACGAATCTCTTTATCCATATCCTTTTCAAAAGTAGGCTTTGAGTTAGAAGTTACATCAACAAACACGACATACTCTACACCTTGCTTTCTAAAGTACTCAAGAATTGCGCGATGATCTAAGACTCCCGCAATCCAACTGCCAGATGGTTCAAGCAAAGGGTAATATGGCAAACAATATTTCATTGCATCTGAAATCAACCCTCGAACGATAAGCGAAGATTGCTGATCTACAATATTAGTAGATGCACAGATGAATTGCGATTTTCCATCTTCGATACGCAGTGATCCCAACGTATTTTTAAAAAATGAACCTAAATCTGATGCAGTTTTAGTAGAAGATGATAAAAGTTTTTTTTCAAAAAAATCAGGTTCTAGTTTTGATATTTGCCATTCTATATCGTTGGATTTGTTCTTGTTTGCATAAAGAGCTGCCACATAGGCTCCCCACTCAATTCCAGAGATCGCAAAAACCTCAATTTGATTTTTTTCTAACTCTCTTAGAAATCCTATCTGAGCCTGAGTTCTTGCTCCCCCTGGGCCCAATACAACTCCTAGTTTGGGAATCACCTTAGCGCTTACGACTGTATTTGTAGTGTCTTCTTGATGTGGAATTGTGGGCTGTGAAGTTTGATCTGGAGGAATACCAACCTTTCGATTTGTGGAGCATCCCCAAAGAACCATGCTCAAAAGAAAAACTATAAATCTATGATTTAATTTTTGCATAAATGAAAAACTCCCTGTTCCCATCACCACCCTGAATTGGGCTCTCAAAATAATCAAGTACTTCAAAATTATTCTGATTAAACAGGTTTTTTATACGATTCGCAAGCTGATCATACTGTGAATGATCTTTAACAATCCCTTTCTTGTTAAGGTATTTGGATTCTAATTCAAACTGCGGCTTAACCAAGCATAAAACTTTGGCGCCCCTTGCAAGAAATTGATGTATGTACGAAATTATTTTATCTAAAGAAATAAAAGAAACATCACACACTACTAAGTCAAAATGTGTTGGAAGTTTTGTGTTTGATAAATGCTGTGGGCTAAAATCTTTGATATGGGTTTCTTCAAACAGATAAAAATGATTTATATTCTTTAATTTTTCATGCAACTGTCCATGGCCCACATCCACACCCACTACGCAAGAAGCTCCACTCTGTAATACACAATCTGAAAACCCCCCTGTGCTCACTCCAATATCTAGCACAGTATGGTTTTTAACATCTAATTGCACCTTATCAAGCGCCCCACGAAGCTTTATACCTCCACGAGATACATATCTATTTAATATACTATCTTGAATTTTTATATTTTGAAGATCTTCCTCCCTTACATCAAAACTAGATTTTCGAATAATTTTTCCATTAACTGAAACTAACCCTTCTTCTATTGCAGACTGGGCTTTTGATCTTGATTCAAAATATTTATTTTCTACTAAAAACTGATCTAACCGCATATGTGAACCTAAATACTTTATAGCTTCCTGCTTTTATTGAAATGAACGAGTTCAACTAGAAACTCAGATTGATTAATGTGATTTTTTATAAATTCAACGGACTTTTGAGTTAATACATCTAAGAGCTTCTGAGCTTCATTGAGACCCAAAATATGAACAAAATTATTTTTTTCCTTCTTGGCCTCATAATCTAACAGATCATCTGCAATCTGAAAGCTCAACCCAACCAGTAACCCAAAAATTTGCAAGTTTACGTTTTGATTAACAAAAAAGCCAGGACCCACTACTGCGGCTTCTATAAGAGCTGATGTTTTATTTTTATGCGTAAGTATCAAGTCTTCAAGATTAGCTTCTGTTTTGGTAATTGCTAGATCCGTTAGTTGACCAGAAATCATGCCATAGGTACCCGAGGATGTTGCAAGCAGATCTATCAACTGCCTAGAGACTTCTGGCTCTATATTACGCTGAGATAAAACTCTAAAAGATTCCGTTAAAAGCGCATCTCCTGCGAGTAGTGCACCTGCTTCTCCATACACTTTATGGCTTGTAGGGCGCCCCCTTCTCACGTTGTCATCATCCATACAGGGAAGATCATCATGGATCAGCGAGTACGTGTGTATCATTTCAATTGCTAATGCGAAAGGCAGAATGCGATTTAAATTAGCACCAAGCGCCTCAGTTAAAGCTAAACTCAAAACAGGCCTAAACCTCTTTCCTCCTCCAAAAAATGAGTACTCCATGGATTCCCAAAGCTGCAAAGAGGCTTTTTTATGTATGTGTATCTGACTGATGTCTGCAGATATTCCCAGAACTTGAGAAATTTGATGCACTTGACTTGCGTGTTGCTTTTGATGCTCAGCTTTCTGTAAATTAAAATAGCCCTTTGAGTACTCTTCAAATATTTGAACATAGCGACTATACTGCTGCTGAAAACTCATCTGAATCTCTTACTCGGTCTTAAAATTTTCTAAGACTGGATTTCCATTTTGATCAAGACCTGCAAGGATTTTTACTTTTTGTTCTGCTTGCTGCAAATGCCCCTGGCATTCTTTTGTAAGCTTAACTCCCTCTTCAAACAACTTGAGAGAATCTTCTAATTCTAGATTCCCTTCTTCCATTTTTTTTACTATTTCTTCTAGTCTTTTGAGTTTTTGTTCAAACATAACTACTCCTTTATCTCCGTAATTTTTGCATTTAATTTTCCTTGATGTAAGATGATCTCAAGAGAACTCCCTACATTTGCATCCTTTGCTGTTTTCAAAACCTTTGATCCTGATTTTACAATAGAATACCCTCGATCAAGCACTTTAAGTGGACTCATAGAATCTAAAGCAGATGTATTCCGCAAAAAAACTTCTCTTTTTTTAGAGATTAGCTTTTGCACGCTGTACATGAGAGTTTTAGATATTTGCTCAACTCTTCTGTTCAATAATTCAATAGATTGTATGGGGTTTTTCATACGAGATTGCATTGCTAAAAGATTGAGTTTTTTTCTTTCTATTAAGCTTTGCATTGAAGTACTTAATCGCTCTTCAAGCTCATCACACCGGATACTGAGATCTTGTAGCTTTCTTCTTGGATCTATTAATTTGCGAGATAAAAATTGTACCTTTTGTTGCTCTGATTGAAGCGTTTTAAACATGACTAATCTAAGACTTTTAAATTGCGCTTGAAGTTTATCAACCATATCTGCCGCATTTTGAGATATTAACTCAGCAGCTGCCGATGGAGTTGGCGCCCTTAGATCTGCTACAAAATCTGCAATTGTAAAATCAATCTCATGGCCTACAGCTGAGACAGTAGGAATTTTTGAGTTTGCTATTGCTCTTACAACAGGTTCTTCATTAAATGACCAAAGATCTTCAATAGAACCTCCGCCACGGCCTACAATCATAACATCAAAGTTACCCATTTTGTTTGCCAATTCAATTGCACTCACGATTTCTCTAACAGCAAGATTACCCTGAACTGCGCACGGAAAAATTGTAATATCTAGAGACTTCATACGACGCCCAAGAACATTTAGCATATCTCGAATAGCTGCCCCTGTGGGCGAAGTAATGATTGCAACTTTTGCTGGCAGCTTTGGGATTGGACGTTTCTTTGCTTTATCAAACAGTCCTTCTGCTTGAAGTTTCTTTTTGAGTTGTTCATAGGCTATTTGCAAAGCACCTAAGCCCACTGGCTCCATCACTTCACAAAAAATCTGATATGTACCGCGTGGCTCATAAACAGTCACCTTACCTCGCACAAGGATTTCCATTCCATCGGCCGGCTTGAATTTAATATGTCTATTAAATCCTTTGAACATAACGGCGTTGATTTGTGCCTTAGAATCTTTAAGAGTAAAATAAAAGTGACCCGACGTATGTGGCTTGAAATTTGAGATCTCTCCCTGAAGCCAAATTAATGGAAAATCACCCTCGAGCTGATTCTTAATTGCTGAATTAAGATCTGAAACAGAAAAGATTTTTTGCTGCTCCTCCTGAGGCTCATCGGCCACTTCATCTTCAGATTGGTCTGGGACAGCTGGAGTGTATTCTTGAATACTATCTTTGGTAGGAGAGGTCTTTTTAGTCTCTTCTTTTGGCACTACGGGTTCGGATTTTAAGAAGTCATCCAAGGTCATCTGCGACATAGCAGAACAGTCGATTTCTACTCTAAAAAAGTCAAGATAAAAGGTATTAGAAAAGGTGGGATGGCTTACCTTTTATGAATAACGACCCCAATTCGTTTAGGTGGTAGGCGGTGTAACGACTTTAGGCTTCTCAATACGAGTTGAGCTTGCTCACCATCGCCAAGTACTGCCCCCGAATATAAAACTTGTAGGGTCGTTTATTTCTTAAAGCAAACCATCCTTGACCTATAAAACATCATACCACCGCTACTTGTAGATTCACACAGAAAATAAAAAAAAATTGGAGCGCCTTGTATATCCGTTCCTATTTGAGACACGCAAAAATCATGCTCATTTTTATAGACTTAAACCCATAGATTCTGTAAGGACCAAAGCGCGCCTACTATAAGACAAACTATGCCCAAATGGCGGTGCGATATATAATTCAAATAAACATCTTGAGGCAATCTTTCTTGCGCAATTTTCATAAGGTACTTTGAGTTAAGAATAAAAGTCATCAGCAAGCCATACCCAAAAACTATAAATGGAAATATAAAATCTAGTTTATCAATTGCCATAAAAACTTTTCGGACGGATTGGGGTGTCTCGCAACTCGACCTATTCCTAGTTTTTAAGCTTTAAAATTATCACTCTCTTGCCGCTTTCCGATAACGTAAGGTATGCATTTACAGCTAGCAGATATCAAAAAAATGTTAATCCTTTTTATAGCAATTTTTGTTAGCTTAAAATCCATTGCAAACGAATGTAATTTAACTGAAGACGACATCGATCAAGTTAAAAAATACGTTCCCTGCTTAGTTTCAGAAAATAGACTTGCTTGTGGTGCTATTATTGGAGCTTCGACTCTAGCTGCATCTGGGCTTTTAGCGCCCTCTGCACTTAAAACTTATCTTGTTCAGTCAATCGAAGGTAATAAACAAAGTATTTTAAAAACTTTGGCTTCAGAGATTGAAAATGCAATTTTGAGCGCCAACGCCATTTCAAACCAAGCCGATTATGCTAAGTATGTACAGGAACTAGAAGCCGAAGTTGACGCCCTCACAGAGAGAAGGGAGCGCCTCCTAGAGCAGATAGAAGAACGCACCAAGAATCCTAGTGTACGAGCATCAGATCGCATTATTTTACAAAGAACAAGTGATGGGCGTCTTGTTGATACTCTTGCAGGATCTAAGGATGAAGCTCTTAAAGAAAGCTTAGAATCTTTAAATAATAGAATTGCAGAGAAAAACGCAGACATAAAAATTGCTAAAAGAAGTTTATTTGCCAACAAAGCTCCTTTTTTTAAGGTAGTCAATAATCTCTCAGAAAAAGCAGCATCAATGGCAACCGCCGTCTATGACCGAATTCTTAGCGGAGCAAAATCTGGCGAAGACATCTACAGCAAAAGATTTATTAGCAGAACTGTGA
>CAUJDY010000139.1 GCA_963169805.1 Bdellovibrionota bacterium
AAGTTATTTATCGGCGGACCTAGACCAAAGTTAAGGTTAAAAGGCGAATTATCTACAATTGAGACAGCCGTTTCGAAATTGTTGCACATCTAAGTACATGAAATTACGTAAAAGAACCCTTATTTGTGATCAAAAGCCTGAATCGTAGCAAGGCAATAGCAAAACAGAAGAAATGGATTGTAAGCTCGATTTTTACACAGGTGACCGCGAGTAATCAGTTCCAATTGGCAGGCTTACCTTGAGTAATATCCACCATGCGCTGAAGAGGGATTTGAGCCTTTTCAATAAGATCTTTTGGAAGTTTAAGTTCTGGAGAGAAAGTTGCAAGTGAATTACGGATTTTCTCCAGAGTGTTGAGTTTCATATAAGGACACTGATTGCAAGCACAGTGAGTTCCTGTAGGTGCTTGAATTAACTCTGCTTCGGGACGTTCTTTTTTCATTTGATGAAAGATCCCATCTTCGGTTGCAACAATAAATTTCTTTGATGGGTTGCTAGCAACAGTTTTTAACAAGAATGATGTAGACCCAATAAATTCAGCTTGCTCTAAAACATCTTCATTGCACTCAGGGTGAGCTATGACAACAGCATCTGGAT
The DNA here is from genome assembly GCA_963169805.1 of Bdellovibrionota bacterium. Taxonomy (GTDB): domain Bacteria; phylum Bdellovibrionota; class Bdellovibrionia; order Bdellovibrionales; family JAEYZS01; genus CAUJDY01. The sequence continues at coordinate 598 of CAUJDY010000139.1, forward strand.
GTTGAGCTTTTAACTGGTAGAGTTCTTTTGCAGTAAAAAGAACGTGAACTTCGCAGGTTCCTTCCCAAAATTCCATAGGTCGATTAAATTTTTTTGAAAGCCATTTTCCCAGGTTTTTATCTGGACCAAATAGGATTGTTTTATCTTTTGGAATTGAGTTTAAAATTTTCTCTGAATTACTACTCGTGCAAATCACATCAGAAATTGATTTAACTTCAGCGCTTGAATTAATGTAAGTCATCATGACTGAGTTTGGATGTGCATCCTTCCAAGCTTTGTATTTTTGGAAAGGTGAGCTTGTTACGAGAGAGCAGCCGGCTTTGAGATCCGGTACAATAACTCGCTTATCAGGAGATAAAATCTTTACACTTTCTCCCATAAATACCACGCCTGCCAAAAGGATATTGGGAGAATTACTTTGTAGACCTTTTTCTGCTAAAAAGTAGCTGTCTCCAACGTGGTCTGCAAGCTCTTGAATTTCACCATCTTCGTAATAGTGAGCTAATATCAAAATGTTGTTCTTCTTTTTGAGTTCTAAAATTTCTTCGCGCAGAGAGTTGCTCATATTCCGAATCTACACCTGTAGAGGTATCGAGGGAAGTGGTATTGAAGAGATTTTGCGTAGATTGTGAAAAGATTAGCAGGATTAACCCTCTGCCCCTCTTAAAATAGTAATAATTTTTTTGGAAACAGCTTTGAATGTTTCAAACACGCCTTCCCCCTGGGACGCAACGGCTTCGAAATCTGGACAGTTATACTCATTTAAAGCATATCGTAGTTCTTGTATGGAGGCTGGATTTGGAAGATCTCTTTTGTTGTATTGTATGACTAGGGGAACTTTTTCAATGTCATAGCCTTGTTGTCTTAGATTTGTTTTTAAATTGTTCCAAGATTGCACATTTTCTTCCATGCGCTCTTTTTGCGAGTCAGCCACAAAAACAACACCATCTAGTCCTTTTAAGATAAGCTTTCTTGAAGCGTCATAAACAACTTGGCCTGGAACTGTATATAAATGAAAACGTGTTTTATAACCTCGGATATCACCAAGGAATAAAGGAAGAAAATCAAAAAACAACGTACGCTCGTTGTTTGTATTAAGAGCTATTAGTTTTGATTTTTGATCGTCTGCAGTTTTATGGTAAATCCATTGAATATTTGTTGTCTTACCGCCAAGTGACGGGCCGTAGTAAACAATCTTGCAATGAATTTCTTTGGCATTTTTATTTACAAAAGACATTGAACCTAGAGCTCCATTCTATTTTCTATCGCTTTTCCTAAAGTTCTCTTATCAATATAATCAATATCAGAACCGAAAGGAACACCGTAGGCAAGTCTTGTTGTACGAATTTTCTTTTGAGACAGCAATTTTGTAAGATAGAGAGCAGTTGTATCTCCTTCTATGTCAGAGTCTAAAGCTAGTATGACTTCTTTGACCGGAGTTACTGAGGCTTCAATTCTTTGAATGAGTTCTTGAATTTTAAGATGTTCAGGTTGAATACCCTCAAGAGGAGAGATTGTTCCGTGTAGAACATGGTAATACCCTTGAAATGCTTGAGCAGATTCAATTTTCATGATGTCAAAAGGCTCTTCTACAACGCAGTAAATAGATCCATCTCTCTTGATGTCAGAGCAAATCTCGCATTCTGCTGCGAGCTCTGTGTAGGAAAAGCATTTTGGACATTCATTGATCTCATTTTCCACAGACTGAATAGCTTGGAGGAGCGGCTGAGTGTAGGAGGTTCCTCTTTTTAGAATAAAATAAGCCAGGCGTTGGGCAGATTTTTCTCCAATACCTGGTAGTTTTGAAAGTTCAGTCACAAGTTTTCTTAAAGATTTGAGTTCTTTCATGAACCTTAGAATAAACCAGGAAGTTTCATTCCGCCAGTGAGTTTACCCATTTCTTCTTCAGTTGTTCTGCGCGCAGTCGATACGGCATCATTTGTTGCTGTAAGAACAAGATCTTGTAACATTTCAACATCGCCATCTTTAAAAACATCTGGAGAAATCAGAACCTTGAGAGTTTCGTAGGCTCCATTCACCGTAACGGCTACTGCTCCGCCTCCTGCTTTTCCCTCAAATTCTCGTGATTTTAGCTCATTTTGCACTTTCTCTGCGCGATTTTGCATTTGCTGTACTTGGCGCATGAAACTTTGCATGCCGCCTGGAAATCCGCCCTTCATAATAACTCCTTATTACGTAGTTGCCGTTTATATAATATCGACAATTGTACCATCAAAGGTACTTTTAATGTTTTTAATTAGAGGATGATTTTCAATTTGAGTTTTTAGTTCATCTTCTTTTTTTTGTATTTCTTTTTTTTGTATTTCTTTTGGAGAAAAAGCAGCATCTTCTTTGTGAAGCTTAACTTCTACACTTGTAATGTCGACATTCCATATTTTTTTAAATGCCTCTTTTATTTTTGCAATTTGCTTAGCTTCTTTGAGCTGTTCAAAAAAGAATTTATCTTTTTCTGCAATGGAGAGTGATGCTTTGGATTCTCCAAATTCTATAAGGGCACAATGTTCTAGTTGTGCGCTCAAAATAGGGCCCATAAGTCTAGATTGTTTTACAAAATTCATCCAATTTTCATTTAGGCTTTTTTTTTGATCAAACTGAGGGAGAGGTTGTTCTGACGTTATCGGTGACGGCACAGACTGAACTATTGGCGCCACAGTTTGTGCTTTTGGTTTATTAGAAACAGACTGGGTAGAGGTTTTTGTTTGTGTTCCTGGTCCCTGAATGAATTGATCTATATCCTGAACGCGTGGAGCCTGAGCCATTCTGAGAAGAAGCATTTCAAGAACAATTTGCGGGCTTTGTGATCTTAAAAGATCTTGAGTTCCCTTTAGACACATATCAAAGAGTAAGTGTAAATCCTCTGAGCTGACTTTTTGCGAAAGACTTTTTAAATTCTCAATTTCAGTTTCAGAAAAATCTAAAATATTTTGTGGGTTTTGCGAGACTTTGACAATATTTAAATTTCGAATCTCTTCTAACAGATTCTCTGCAAAAACCGTAGGGTCAACGCCTTTAAGAAAAAGGCTCTCTAAGACGGTCATCATGGAATTTACATCTCTGTTCATAAGGCCGTTAAGCGTTTGATTTAAAAGAGAGCGATCAGTTGCTCCAAGCACACTAGCAACGTTCTGTTGAGACAAATTAGAGTTTGTAAAATTAATGGCTTGATCCAATAGGCTTAAACCGTCTCTCATTGATCCGTCTGCTAGTCTGGCAATTGTCCAAAGAGCTTCTTTTTCAAAAGGAACCTTCTCACTCGTACAAATATTGAGAATATGTTCTTGAATTAGCTTTGTTGAGATTCTTCTAAAGTCAAACCTCTGGCAGCGTGATAGAATAGTTACGGGTATTTTTTGAGGCTCAGTGGTTGCCATTATAAAAATCACATGTGCAGGAGGTTCTTCTAAAGTTTTAAGAAGGGCATTGAACGCACTTGTAGAAAGCATATGAACTTCATCTATGATATAAATTTTGTATTTACCGTTTGATGGAATATAGCCCACGGTTTCGCGAAGCTCTCGAATTGCGTCCACACCGTTATTAGAAGCTCCATCAATTTCTATAACATCCATGTGTGAGCCATTTGTAATATCTAGACACGTTGGACATTCATTACATGGAGAGAAATCTTGGCTATTTGGGCAAATCAATGTTTTTGCTAAGATTCGAGCAGATGATGTTTTGCCTACTCCGCGCGTTCCACAAAATAAAAGAGCATGGGGAAAGCGATTTGCTTTGAGTGCATTGACGAGAGTTTGAGAAATATGTTCTTGCCCAATAAGGTCTTTGAAATTTTGGGAGCGCCATCTGCGCGCCAACACTTGATAAGACATTTGCTTGTTAAGATCCTTTATATTTTTGTTACTTCCTCATGTAGTAGACTAGCTATATTTGAAAAGTGGCCGGCCTTGTATCACATAAAACCATGGCTACCGTTGCTTCCTTCCGGACCTGGCGGGGTTCGACACAGCGTTATTGTACAAGGACCGACCAATCACCGTATACTCAACGCTGAGAAGAATTTCAAATAAAGGGTGTCATGCGCCATGCATCAGAAGGATAAAACAACATCTATATCATGGAACTCGAGGGGAGTTCGTTTAGAACGTATTCCGCGATTACGGGGATATAAAATTTTTGTACAACCTAACTCAACAATTTTACTTAAGATCCCTTCTGGCTGGTCTGATACAAAAATCTTAGAAACTCTAGGCAGTCATCGTGATTGGATAGAAAAATGTCTCCAAAAGGCTATTGAGATTCAATCTCAATTTCATCCTTATATGCTTGTAGAAGGGGAAAAATACCTTTTGTTAGGAGAGTTCTACTGTTTACGATTTGAACCAGCTGAGCAAAAAAAATACTCTATCGTCGTAAAAGGGCAAACTTTGGTGGTTCAAGTGCCTCAGAAGTTTTGGAGAGAGGGGTTCTCAAGCTTTCCTCACCCTGGATTGAAAAAATATCTGATGCAATTTTACAACACTCAGGCAGAAAGACTTCTTGTTCCTCTCTTTTGGAAGTCTGTTCGTACTGTTGGCTATGGACCTAAGCATCTATCTTTAAGAAACCAGAAGACTCTTTGGGGGAGTTGCTCAAGGCATAGATCCGCAATTCAAATAAATAAAAAATTGATTGCTGCCCCATTGTTTGTTTCTGAATACGTTATGATTCATGAGCTTGCCCATTTAAAGTTTTCAAACCATGGCGCAGGTTTTTGGGCAGAGGTAGAGAAAAATTGCCCAAATTATAAACAAGCAGAGGAGTGGTTATCCAAAAACCACTATTTGTTTTCATTTTTTGAAAATAATCAGGATTTATTTTCGTCTTATTTATAGTGAAGTGAAATAAATTTGGAATCAGTTTAGTTCGTTGAACTTTAAAATTAATTTTGCGGTGCAGAATTTATTTTCAAATCGTTTTCGAAATACTTTCATTATTTTATCAATCTAGCCTTGAATTTTTCCGTAGAAGGTTTAATGTCAGACCATAGTAAAACTTGAGGAATAGATCATGAAGAATCCGAACGTGAATTGGAGCGGTTACCTTACTTTTGCAGCATGCTTTGCAGTTGCTACCGCATTTTTTATAGTTATTGTTTTCTTACAACCGGGTCCTGTGGATGCTAAAAACGATGCACTCCCACTCGGATTAACAACAGAAGAAAATCAAGCCAGAAAAGAAAAATGGTATGAATCTACGGCAGAATCGATTCAAAGAGGTGGCGAAGTTTATTCATTAAACTGTGCATACTGCCATAACGATAGCAATCTTGGAATTCTTGAAAAAGTTAAGGCCGGAGAGCTCAAGTACGGCGGTAAGCAAATGGATTTATTTACTACAATTACAAAAGGTATGGGCGGCGCACATCGCTTTGAGTACCTTGTGGAGAATGATCGCTGGGCACTGGTGCACTACCTAAGATCTTTAAATCCAAACCTACCTTCTTCTAGTAATTCAGATTTTAAAAAATATTTAAAAGAAGGCCTCTAGGATGTTATCAAAGTGGATTGTTGGTCTTTCTGCGTGCATAGCTTTGGGAACATTTTTTCCAATGACTGGCTTTGCTGCAGATGAAAAGACAAACAACAAGCCGTGGGCGTTAACAGGCGCTCCATCAGATCAAAAACCTGCGGAGTTAGAAGGTGTTGGTATAGATGAAAAGCTTGGGCAGAGCTTGGATACAACTCTCACTTTTACGGACGACAATGGCCAGCCTGTTCAATTATCTCAGTATTTAACTAAGAAAAAGCCAATCATATTATCTCTTGTCTATTTTAATTGTCCGTCTCTTTGTAATCTCCATCTGAATGGTTTGAACGATGCCTTTAAACAGTTAGATTGGGCTGTTGGCGATAAGTTCGAAGTTGTTTCTGTTTCTATTAATCCCCAGGAAAATGCGTCGCTTGCTAAAAATAAAAAAGCAAGCTATCTGCAAGAGTATGGACGGAACAATGTTGAAGGTGGCTGGCACTTTCTCACTGGAAGCCAAGAGCAAATTCAAAAACTAGCAGCCAATGTAGGCTTCAAATACAAATATGATGAAACTTCAAAAGAATATTTACACTCAGCTGCTGCAATAGTCATAACACCCGAAGGAAAAATTTCTCGCTACTTGCATGGTGTATTTTTTGAACCTAAAACACTTAGACTATCTCTGGTGGAGGCGTCCAACGGTCACATAGGTGAGTTCGTTGATAGTTTTATGCTGTTCTGTTTTAGATATGATCCAAATAAAAGAACTTATGCGTTTTACGCATATAATATAATGAAATTTGGTGCAGGATTAGCTGCGCTTGCTTTGTTTGCATTTTTACTTCCTGGTTGGAAGAGAATGTGGTCAGAGAATAATAAGAGTTAAGGGAGTTGTTAACCATGTTGCATATGTTTGCTTTTGCACAGTCGTATATGCCAATACAAGGGTCTACCTTCGCTAAAGGTGTAGACTCGCTTTTTGATTTTACGATATGGGCAAGTATTATTTCGTTTGTCATACTGATTGGCGGACTTGTTATTTTTGTAGTGAAGTATCAACGACGCTCAGACAATGATAAAACTGCCTACATCACACATAATGTATTTTTGGAATTTTTGTGGTCGTTTATTCCACTTTGTATCTTTATGGGCATTTTCGTTTGGGGATATGTCTTATATAAAGATATGAGGCAATTTCCTGATAATGCAATTGAAGTTAATGTTATGGGATACCAATGGGGATGGACTATGACCTACTCCAATGGAAAGCAATCTGGAAATGAGTTAGTTGTTCCAGTTGGTAAACCAGTTGTGCTTACTATGACATCAAAGGATGTCATCCATAGCTTTTATGTTCCTAGCTTTCGCATCAAGCAAGATGCTGTTCCAGGAAAAAGATCAAAGTTATGGTTTCAGTCGGATCGTTTAGGTGATTATGAAATGTTCTGTACAGAGTACTGCGGAACAGCCCATTCAAAAATGATCGGCAAGGTTCGTGTGGTAACTCAGGCTGAGTTCAATGAATTTTTAGCAAAAGATAAATCAAAGATGACATTGGCAGAGTTAGGACAAGAAGCTTTTAACGTAAAAGGTTGTGTCGCTTGCCACTCAGTTGATGGCACTGTCAAAGTTGGTCCTTCTTTCAAAGGACTTTGGGGGTCTACAGTTAATCATTCAGATGGTACGACTGCGGTTTTTGATGAAAATTACGCAAGAACTTCAATTTTGAATCCTCAAGAAAAGTTTGTAGCAGGTTTTGCGAATGTCATTATGCCTACTTATCAAGGGCAAGTGTCAGAAGAAGAAATAACTCATCTTATCGAATACATTAAGAGTTTGAAGTAGAGGTACATTATGGGTCACGCACACGTAGAAGGTTCTAACTATTTAAATCACGAAAAAGGTCTCTGGTCATGGCTGACAACCCTTGATCATAAGAGAATTGGTATTTTGTACTTTATTTCAGTGATGTTCTTCTTTTTAATTGGAGGCTTATTTGCCTTGTTAATTCGTCTAGAGTTAATGGAACCAGGACAGCAATACATTTCCGCAGATTTTTATAATCAGGTCATGACTCTCCATGGATCTATTATGGTCTTTATGGTGATTATTCCTGGGATTCCTGCATTTTTAGGAAATTTCTTTTTGCCTATTATGATTGGTGCAAAAGATGTGGCCTTTCCAAAGCTCAACTTGTTGAGTTGGTATTGCCTAATTTGTGGAGCTGGAATTGCAGTTTCAGCACTATTTGCCGGAGGAATAGATACAGGGTGGACATTTTATACGCCATATTCCATTAAAACATCGACTGCGGTGATAGTTTTTGTACTGGGTGCTTTTGTAATGGGTTTCTCATCAATTTTGACGGGTCTGAACTTTATAGCAACAACCCACAAATTACGTGCTCCTGGAATGACAATGAATCGCATGCCTCTTTTTGTTTGGGCGCTTTATTCAACTGCGATCATTCAAGTGTTAGCAACTCCTGTTCTTGCAATCACTCTTTTACTACTAGTTGCTGAGCGTGCGCTTGGAATTGGATTCTTTGATGCTTCATTGGGAGGCGACCCGGTACTGTTCCAACACTTTTTCTGGTTCTACTCTCACCCTGCTGTTTATATTATGATTTTGCCTGCATTGGGTGTGATCTCTGAGTTGATCGCAGCATTTTCAAGAAAAACAATTTTTGGATATACAGCTATTGCATATTCTTCGGTTGCTATCGCGGCAGTCAGCTTCTTTGTTTGGGGTCACCACATGTTTGTAAGTGGTCAATCCGAGTTAGCTGGAGCTATTTTTTCTGGAATTACAATGCTGGTTGGAGTTCCAACTGCAATTAAGCTTTTTAACTGGGTTGCAACAATGTACAAAGGATCTATTCGTTTAGATTCCCCAATGTTGTATGCCATCGGTTTTATGTTTTTATTTACAATCGGTGGAGTTACAGGTGTGATGCTTGCGACTATGGCAATTGATGTTCATTTACATGATACATATTTTGTGGTGGCTCACTTTCACTACGTGATGGTTGGTGGAACACTGATGGCAATTATGGGTGGTATCTATTACTGGTTTCCTAAAATGTTTGGTTATATGTATAGCGAGACATTAGCGAGACTTTCTTGGGTTTTTATTTTTATGGGATTTAATATCACATTCTTTCCTCAATTCATTTTAGGAACTCAGGGTATGCCACGCCGTTATCATGACTATATTCCTGAATATGCTTGGCTTAATAAGGTTTCAACTTTTGGATCTTGGTTCATTTTTGCAGGATTTGTTATTGGACTTATTTCAATTATTCTTGCATTTAGAAAGAAAGAAAAAGCACCAATGAATCCATGGGGAGCAAAAACATTAGAGTGGACAATTCAGTCTCCTCCAATTCATGATAATTTTGAAAAGATACCAACCGTAAACGGGGGACCATATGAGTACCGCTAGGATTGATGAGCAGGGGAATAAGGTATACATGCAGTACACAGATGCATCTCAACAAGATGCAACTGGAAAGCATGGAGTTTGGTTATTTCTAGTTACTGAAGTTATGATGTTCAGCGGACTTTTTGTTGCATATGCAATTTTTAAGTCAATTTATCCTGAAATTTTTTACGAAGGGCATAAGTTTCTAGATTGGAGAATGGGAGCGCTAAATACAGTTGTGCTGCTTTCGAGTTCACTCACAATGGCTTTGTCTATCTATTATGTTCAGAAGGGTAAAAATGCTGTTGCTATGGGACACCTAGCATTTACTCTCTTATGTGGCGCGGCCTTCATGGTCATCAAGTATTTTGAGTATACACACAAAATACATGAAGGATTAACTCCAGGACATTTCTTTACTTATGCAAATGGCGAAACAGCAAACTTAGCTCTATATTTTGGTATCTACTACTGTATGACAGGGCTACATGGTATCCACGTTTTGACTGGGATGGCCTTAATAGCATGGGTTATGTACAGATTAAAGAAAGGTGAATTTTCACCGACTCAATATACAGCTGTAGAGGGTGTTGGATTATTTTGGCACTTGGTAGACTTAATTTGGATTTATTTATTCCCACTTTTATATTTAGTTTCTTAAGGAGTTTCAGATGGCAGGAAATGGAAATCATACAACATCACTGAATACATATTTAAAAGTTTATGGTGCTTTGCTTGTGCTAACAGTCTTAACGGTGTGGATTGCGCAATTCCACTTCGGAGCACTTAACACTGTGATTGCGATGTTTATTGCAACTATCAAAGTACTGGTTGTTATGTACTGGTTTATGCATTTAAATCACGATACTACTCTTAATAAAGTTGTGATTGGCTCTGCATTCTTCTTTGTATTTGTCTTTTTTGGGTTTATCGCGATAGACGTCTTCTCAAGACATAACTTTAGTACAACGGAGCTTTCAAAACCGCAACCTGTTCAGCAACAAACGACAGAGGAAGCTCCCAAAGCGGAGTAACTTGAAACATTATCTAGAACTTACAAAACCTCGAATTATTAAGCTTGTTGCATTGACGGGTTTGATAGGATTTGCTTTAGGTTACCCTTTTGAAAAATCATTTTACGTCTTAGATCTTCTCTTTTTTTTAATAGGACTTTCCTTTGTGAGTGGAGGAAGCTTAGCTTTAAATTCTGTTCAAGAGTGGAAATACGACAAACTCATGGATCGAACGAAACTGCGACCATTACCGCAAGGTCAGATTGAAATTTTAAATGCCTTCTTGTTTTCAGTCTTATTAATGTTTTTAGGCTTATTATTTTTATATATCGTCAATCCGCTAAGCGCGTGGCTGGGATTACTTACAATTCTCATGTATAACGTGCTCTATACAGCGATTTTGAAGAGGTCTTCCCCATTTGCCGCTGTTCCCGGAGCTATTCCTGGTGCTATGCCTGTAGTAATAGGGTATGCCGCTGTTAATGATTCTATTTTTGATCCAGAGTGTATTTATGTTTTTTTACTCATGTTTTTATGGCAGATGCCACATTTTTGGTCCTTGGCAATCCGCTATATGGATGATTACAAAAAGGGGGGATTTCCTGTGCTTCCAGTAGAGTTTGGCAAGAATCGAACTCTATTTCACATGAGTCTTTATATTTTACCCTACATAGCACTTGCAGTATTATCTCCCTGGTTTATTCCCGCAGGTTATTCTTATTTTATACTTGTTCTTCCTCTTGCATTTGTCTCAACTTATGAGTTCTATAAATTCGTAAAATCCGAAGCCAATCGTAATTGGGTGAGGTTTTTTATTTGGATAAATTTAAGTATGGTGGGGTTTTTACTGGCGCCTGTTTTAGACAGATGGGTGTTCTATATTACGAAGGGTGTACTCAGGCAGTAAAGCGAGGTAGATATGCAAATGCCATCAAAATTACTTTCAAGATTTCTAAAAATTTTAATTTTTATTACATTTATACTCATTTCACTGGGTGGTGCTGTTAGAGCAATGAATGCTGGCCTTGCGTGCCCTGATTGGCCTTTGTGTTTTGGCCAAGTGATTCCGGATTTTCAAATTCAAGTTTATTATGAATTCATACATCGTGCGATAGCGGGCCTTGTTGCTATTATGACGTTCGGCCTTTCGATTTATATTTTTAAAAGTTCGTATTCAAAAAATATTAAAATTACAATGGCAGTTTCTATTGGAATATTACTGGCCCAAATTATTTTAGGAGGCCTTACAGTATTAAAATTACTTCATTTTAGCGTAGTCACTGCACACTTAGGATTTGGTATTGCTTTTTTATGTTCTCAGTTGTGGCTTTACTTTTTACTTTTTGTAAAACCTCAAATCACAGAACAGGTGCCAAAATCATTTAATGCAGTACTTATTGTTGTAGCCCTCATTCTTTTTATTCAAATTATTATAGGCGGACTGGTTTCGACAAATTATGCAGGCCTAGCATGTGAAGGTTTCCCACTGTGTAATGGTGATTTGATTCCAACCTTTGATGGTTTAGTTGGTTTGCAGGTGAAACACCGTTTTTGGGGTTACTTTACAGCTCTTGCAATCTTTGCCTTTGTGAATGTTATCCGTAAAAGTAGAGACCAAAAGTGGATGGATTCGCGTGTACAAAAATATGGTTTGTGGCTAGCTGCACTTATACTTCTACAAATTGGAGTTGGAGCTGCAAATGTTCTTTTTAAGATACCGCCAATCATTACAGTTATTCATTTGGCTGTTGCTGCAACATTGATGGGTTTGATGCTGAAGATACTCTACTTGGGAATTGCAGGTCGAAAGTAAATCAATAAAGGCCTCATAAAGCTCTGAATGTTAATATAGAATTAAAGTCGATTATTTTTTTACTTGAGAATAGTTCCGTTGATACTCAGATGGCAGAGGGCGAAATCAAATCGAGTGGGATCCTTTGGATCTAGTTCTCTAAGTTTATCTGTTATCTCAAGTGCCGTTGTTAGATCCGCTGCAGATCTTTTTGTCCAGCCTAGAGATTTTGCTTGTTTATAAATATGTGTATCTAGTGGAACAATAAGTTTTGATTTATCAAAGGTTGTCCATAATCCAAGATCTGGATAATCAGTTCGAATCATCCATTTCAAATACAAATTCATTCTCTTAGAAGCACTATTGAGTTCAGGGTTTGGAATCAAAAAATGAAAGCTATCCTTGGGTTTTAAGTCTTTAGGAATAGCTTCATAAATTTTTTTATAAATACATTTTAAGAGCTCAAATGAATTTTCGCAGTTATGCGGTTGGACATATTTTTCAAGGCTGCCAGCTTTAGAATATATTTTTTGAAGTGTTTTAAGAAAGATAAACATATCGTGTGCAGTATTGAAACGATGTTTCCAGTTTTTTAGGAGAACTTTGAGGTCTTTGTCTTGAATTGTTATTAGGCATGAGACTGGGCTTTTACCCATTTTATCGAGTATTGCGTGTATGTTTCTTTTTACTTGCACTATACGTCCATAAGCCAAGACGGAACATAAAAATGCAGCAAACTCTTGGTCGTGTTTTTTTTGATATTGAAGCGCAGGCTCCAGGGCATCATAAAATACTTCATTATTCTCAAAAAAAGATTTTGTAGCCTGATCTAAAGTTTTTATGAGACGGATTCTGTCCACGGAGGCTAGGCTCCAAAAAATCTTGCGCAAGTGAGCTGTTGGTAAAATAAATCAGATTGAGGAGAAGCGGATTTTTCTATTATTCTGAGTTCCTGTTCAATTTGATTTCTTGCTGCCGGATCAGACTCAAGCCTTTTCACTTCTTCACGTACTTGTTGAATGCTCCAATCAGGGTGAAGGGCTTTGACTTCTTTTACGATATGTTTATCTAAAAACATATAAGCCCAGAATTCCTTGCCTCGACGAGATAATTCATTTGCTATTTGTTTAGGTGTCCACTCAGGGTGTTCATTTCGAATTTGCTTCTTGTTATAATTGCGAGATAGTAAAATTGCACTTAAACCCATTCCCGTAAATCCACCATATGTAACAACTGAAGAAAACGCTAATTCAAAAGCTCCCAAGTTGAGTGCAGGGAACATACTTTCTCCTGCGAGTCCAATGACCGTAAGCATTGCCCATGTCATAGAAACACCCACAAAAAATCGAGATGTACTTTCGCGCTCTTTATAGTCCAGAGGTCGGATATGTCTTCTGAGTGTATCGATGTCTGACTTAAAGACATCTAGCCCCATAAGAGCTCCTCTTTGGAAGACTCGGGCATTTTCACCCAAGGTTCCCTTTATCCCTGTTGCAATTTCTCGAATTGTATTCGTAAATCGATTAGATCGATATACATCGAGTGCGCCCTGGGCTCCCATTGCAGCAAGGCAAATAAGAGGGAGGTCTAATAAAACTTTTTGAATCCAGCTTTCTGGATGAATATTAAAATAAGCCGGGCCTAAAATAAAAATTAAACTGACCGCGATTTCTGTAACGTACCAACGTGCATATTCTCCTGCTGGAGTTTTAGCATTAATTAAAAACTGCGTGAATGCATGAATGTAATATTGAATAAATCCTGATGCAGCTCCAAGCATCGCTCCTACGCCAATTGCAGCCGGTAAATATTCATAAGAATTCCAAATGCCTATTCCAACAACTGTTCCATTTACGATAAATCTTATGAAGGCCCAACGTTTATTGTTTTTAGTTTGATATCGAGGAGAAAAATACTTTCCCAACTCTCGCATTTTAAGGCGAGTATTTTCAGAAACTCCATGAACTTGATATTCTGGATTTAGAATTTCGAGACTATCAATCATATCTTTTAGACGTAGTTCTTCTTCTGCGGTAATTCCGTCTTTTACAATATTAACAGTGATTTTTGCTCGCGAGTTTTTTTCAAGAGCTTCGTTCATCTCAGGCTTAAGATCTTTTAAAACATGATAGGCTTGTTCAAGAGACAACTCCCCGCCAACATAATCGATTACCACAGTTTTAAGCTTTCCATTAAGGTCTTTTCCAGAAAGCTTATGTTGGAAGCTACGCAGATCAGATCTGTTGATTCCGATAGTATTTAGGGTTTGGTCTCTAATTGTATCCGCAAGTGAGTCTGTGGGCTCAGTGGCAGATGCTGCATATGGTATGTGGAGTGGGTCAGGCATTGATTGTGCGGATACTGGATGGAGCGGTGAAAAAGCAATTAAAAGAGCTAACATACAACTCAAAAAACACTTAATTTTGCTATTAAAATGAGTTTTATTTAAGTTACCAGCCACGAGTTATTACCGCCATTCACGTCTTTAAATCCAAGTGATCTAAAGCTACGGTATTATAGGCGATATTCATCTTGAGCTCTTTAACTTACGTATATATTGTAAAATATACATTAGTTTTTCTTGGGATATTAAGCTCAAGTTACATATAAATGGTTTGATAACTAATTTTTCTTATTAAAATAAGAATATTTAATAGCTTGGCTATTAGAAACCATACTGAATTTTGAACATTACGGTATAGAAGTCTTGAACTACCTTTATGTCATTTCCAGCGACCTGCTTTTCTTTTTCAAATATCTTATTGTAACGTGCTTGAAGTCCAAAAGAGATGTTCTTTGCAGTGAATATGTCGAGACCAGCTCCACCATAAAGCCCAAAGCCAGTGTCTTTCGCGTTTACCAATTCAAGGTCATTAGTTGCAAAAAGGACTCCTGCTGCCCAATAAAAATATGCAGTTTCATAGGATTCAAAATATTGTCCTACTCCAAAGTTGAATTCTTGGTGATCCAAATCGTCATGAGAAGATTGGATATAACTACCTTCAAAAAAGAAATCATCAGAGATATTGTAGTTAAAGACTCCACCAAAGCCGATTGCATTTCCAGCATCATCGCCCACATCTTTTAATAAACCAACATTTCCTGTGACAACTCCAATACGAAAATCACCTTGCTTTGGATCTTCAGCGCCAAATGCTTTTAGAGAAACAACAGCCGCAAGGCACGTAAGTATGAGTAACAGTTTTTTCATAAAATCTCCTGAAATTTGGGGCAATCTATCGCAACTATTTTTAAAAAGGTAGTAGGGAGAGGTGCAACGCTGTGCTTAAGGTGCCAGGCACTTGGAAACGTTTCTTTAAAACGTTTCCAAGTGCCTGGCACCTTTAAAATAAAAAACCCCAGCCTTGCGGGCTGAGGTTCTATTAAACCAACCTGATGAGCAGGTATTAGTTGCTGAAATTTCTATTTGAGTTTGGAAGTTCAGGTGTTGGTTCAAAGTTAGGATTTGATCCGTAGCTTTGAGAATCTGCAGTCTTCTCAGTTGCTTTAGCAACTCTATTTTCTAGATTGCTCTTCATGTCGTCGTATGAACGAGGACCTTTCTCAAGAAAATCCTTAACGAGTTCTTTTACAGGAGTCTCTTTCTCTTCTGGAGTGAATACTTCCAATTTAGCGAGGTAGCTTGACATGCTGCCATTGCTATTTTGAATGATATCTCTCAAAACATAAAGAGGTGCATAGTCTCCAGCCTTTTTCTCTGCTTCAAAAATAATTTGAGACAGAGTAGACGCCGTGATGTCTCTCTTTGTTTTATTATCAATCACTGTGACTTCTTCATTGTTGCGAATCATCTTTGCGATATCATCAAGTGTGACGTAGCAGCTTTGCTGAGTGTCATAGAGCTTTCTATTTTGGTAGCGCTTTATGATCTTTGGCGAAGTCGTCGTGCTGTTTGTCGTTCCGTTGTTTTGGGCTAGTGTATCCATTGCCGCCTCCCCGGTTACTTTGTTAATAATTCGTTCATAGATGTTTAATCCGGATGCAATTCTTTAGGGGGTCATTCCCTTGGCTTGATGGGTCTAAATTTATGCGTCATTATCTTCTGCATAATTACGCTTCATATTAGAACGCCGATTAAGCATCGCGAGAATAGGTCCGCACGTCACGGATTGTCAAGCGTTCAAGTATCTAAGATGAGACAGTTAATAATGCATCTTGTTAGTGCTAATTTGTATAATTTGAAACACTTAAAAAGTTTGTCTCAAGTTTCTTTGAAATCACACCGAAAGTCTAGTAGATGGTTGCAAATGTTAATATGCCTTCAGGCAAAAAAAACAATAAAAATCAATACTTTAGCACTTTTGACGTGCTTTCAGTGATGTTTTCTTTAGTTGTGGTTGTATCAATCTCATTTACTGTTTTTCATAAAACTATGAACCGAAAAAAGGTCGATCTTGCAAAATTTAACATGGAAAATCTTGCTCAAGAACTGATGAAAGAACCAGTAATTTATTCTCAAGATAAGAACTTGCGGATGCCTGCATCTGCTTCAGATTTAGGCGTAGATCCTTGGGGAAGTCCCTACGTTTTTAACGTTATAAAGAATAATTACGGACAGCCAATATACCTTGTTGTAATGTCGCCAGGGCCGAATGCAAAGTTGGAAACGAATCTTGAAAGTGATGCTCAAATTGGTGTGTCTCATATAGAGAATATTCGATTTGAAAGCGATGACGTTGGGTACGTTAGATCTTTTAGATAAATCCCAAAGGCTTCCTTAAAAATCCAGACCTTTGATAGGCCTTATTTTCTACAGTCCCTCTCTTATTGCGCCGAAAAAATACAAAAGGCGTAACACGTGACAATTAAAAATACTGTTTTTTTAGCATTAATATCTTTTTTTACGGTCCAGTGTAGTACTCTTGTGCCGCTTGATAAATCATCACAGGCAGTTGGGGAGACCGCGGAGTTTCGCCCGGATTCTGCAAAAAGCTTTGAGGTTGATGCTCAGCAATCTAGAAATCCAGCATCTGTTGAAGAGGTTTCTAACAAGACTGATATAGATTATCAGTTTGCTTTAGCAGAAACCTACAGTCTTGAGGGAAACCCTGAAAAAGCTGTAGAAGGCTTTAAGGCTGTGCTTATTAAAGATCCTGATTCTACAACAGTAATGATGAGAATTGCTTTAGAGTATGTGAAACTAGGTGTGGTTTCAGAGGCAGTTAAATATACAGAGCAGGTTCAGTTAAAAGAGCCAAAAAATATCGAAGCAAAATTATTGCTCGGAGGACTTTATTCGACTCTTAAGCTCTATGAAAAAGCAATTCAATCTTACAAGTCTGTTATAGATCTTGATAAATCTTATGAGGCAGAGGCTACTTTATATTTAGGCGCAATTTATGCTGAGAAAAATGATGTGCAAAATGCGCTGGCTAGTTTTGATAAGGTTGCTCAGTCTAAAGACGATAAATTTAAACATTTAGCTTATTACTACTTAGGAAGAATTCAGTTTTTTAAAGGTGATATTTCTAAAGCAGAGGACAGCTACAAAAAAGCTCTTAACCATAAGAAAGATTTTGTAGATGCTGTGCTAGCTCTTGGTGGAATGTATGAAGAAAAAAATAGAGATCAGGATGCCGTCAAGCTTTATGCCTCTTATCAAGAGCAAACAGGGCCTGATATAAATGTAGCAAAAGCTCTTTCACAGCTCTATTTGCAAAATGAAAAATATGACAAAGCTTATTCACAGTATGAAATTATTCTTGCTAACGAGCCTGATAACATTGCGGTTAAAATTAGAATGGCACTTATAGATATTGAAAGAAAAGAATATAAAGTGGCTATTCAAAGATTGAAAGAAATATTAGTGATTGCACCAGATTCTGACAAAGTTCGTTTTTACCTAGCAGCCGTACTTGAAGAGATGGATTTTAAAGCAGAAGCAATTGACCAGTTTGTTAAGATTCCATATGAAAGTCAGTTTTATGGTGAAGCAATTGTTCATGCTGCTTATCTGTATCGAGCGCAGAATCAAGCAGATAAAGCTGAAAAGCTATTGGATGAAGCTCTTAAAAATAGAACTGATTATTCACAATTCTATGCACTTAAGGCGTCTTTGCTTGATGAAAAAAGAAAATATAACGACGCAGAAAAAATTCTGGTTAAGGGTGCTAATCTTTTTCCAGAAAATGAACAAATCTTATTCTTTTTGGGATCTGTGCAGGATAAATTAGGCAAAAAACTAGATACCATAGTTAGCATGAAGAAAGTGATTGCTTTGAATGATTCACATACGCAAGCTCTAAACTATTTAGCATATACATATGCAGAGTTGGGCAAAGAACTTGTAGAGGCAGAAAATTTAGCAAAACGTGCATTGAATTTAAAACCAAATGATGCTTACATAATAGATACGCTTGGCTGGGTATATTTCAAGCAAGGCAAAAATAAAGAAGCTATGGAGTATCTAGAAAAAGCACACTCTATAAATCCGAATGAAGGAGTTATAGCAGAGCATTTGGGAGATGTTTACTTTAAAGTACAGCTCTACGCCAAAGCTCAAGACATGTACGAAAAAGCGGTGAGGGTTGAGAGAAATGAAGCAAATCAGCGAAAGATTGAATCTAAGATTCTGCAAATTAAAAAAGCTATTTCAGATAACTATAATCGCGTTCCTGCCTCTTCTTATTAATTCTTGTGCAACTGTTCCTAAGTACGATCAAATATCAGGTGGTCTATGGGAGGCTCGCACACTCGTAAAGGATCTCAAAAACTCTAAAACATACTTGGTAAATATTGATTTTTTAGCTCAAAAGCCTGATGCGCTAAGGGCTGATGTGACAACTCCAATTGGTGCGCATGTAATTTCTTTTGCACAACAGGGTAAGAAGATGAGTTATGTTATTCCTCAGAGAAAGTCTTACTATAGTGGAGCTTTATCCAATCAAGCTTTTTCAGAGTTAATTTCTCACTCCTTTGATACGACACTTTTATTACATGTTTTATATGATCAACCTATTACAAAAAAAGGTTGGGCATGCAAAAACGATATAAAAAATTTAATTGAATCTTGTGTAAATAAATCCCAAGGGCTTACAATTGAGTGGTCTCAAAGACGTGGTGTTGAGAAAACGGTAGAGATCACACATGCCGCTTTTGAGTTACAATTTCAGTTTCATGCCTTCAAAGAAAAATCAGAATTTAAACAAAATACTTTTGAGATCCCTGCTCCTCAAAATTATAAAAAACTTTAATAAAGACCTATCAAAAAAGACTCAATTCAAATTGTGAAGAGGCCCCCTGTTT
Organism: Bdellovibrionota bacterium; assembly: GCA_963169805.1. GTDB lineage: Bacteria > Bdellovibrionota > Bdellovibrionia > Bdellovibrionales > JAEYZS01 > CAUJDY01. Next base: position 19,582 of record CAUJDY010000139.1, read on the forward strand.
GTTCCCTAAAGAGAGCCCCACCAAAGGTCTAGTTTAGTCTAAAGCAGTGAACCTAAAGCGTCCAAGACTGAGCAAATGAGGCATAATATACTAGACGGGGAATGTTTTTCCCCTCGACATTGAAAGGGGTACGAAATGTCCGAAGCAAGAGTGAATGAGTTTAAAGATTTGATCAATCGTATTCAAAGCCAAGATCACGTAAAAGCTCTCTCTTGGACAGGTAGTTTTTATGAGTACTTAGATATTGTAAGACAAAATCCTCGTGTGACTCGTAATGCGTACCAAAGAATTTATGACATGATAATTGAAGCGGGTACTTCTGAGTACATGGATATGAAGAAGAGAATTACTCGATATAAATTCTTTGATGATGAGCTACATAATGGAGCGGATGGAGTTTTTGGTTTAGATGTTCCTCTTATGAAATTGGTAAATACGTTTAGATCTGCAGCTATGGGATATGGAGCAGAAAAGAGAGTTATCTTGCTTCACGGACCGGTGGGAAGTGCAAAATCTACGATAGCAAGACTGCTAAAAAAAGGTTTGGAAGACTATTCAAAGACTGCAACCGGGGCGCTTTATACATTTGAGTGGATAGATAATCCTCGAGATCCGCACGGACTGCTTGGAGAGGGTGTTGAATCTATGGTGACTCCAATGCATGAGGAGCCGTTACAGATTATTCCTGAAGATATGCGAGAGCAGTTTGTAGGAGAATTAAATCGCGGATTAAAAGATGAATTCAGAATTCAAGTCAAAGGTGATCTAAGCCCTGCAAGTCGATTTATTTTTGCTAAACTTTTTGAAAAATATAATGGAGATCTCAATAAAGTTTTTGAATTTGTAAGAGTTAAAAGATTGATCTTGAGCGAAAAAGATCGCGTTGGGATTGGAACTTTCCAACCTAAAGATGAAAAGAACCAAGACTCAACAGAACTTACAGGCGATATCAACTACCGAAAAATTGCAGAGTATGGGTCTGACTCTGACCCGAGAGCCTTTAATTTTGATGGCGAGTTCAATATTGCAAATAGAGGCTTAATTGAATTTGTGGAAGTGTTGAAGTTGGATGTTGCATTTTTGTATGATCTTTTGGGTGCATCTCAAGAGCATAGAATTAAGCCAAAGAAATTTGCCCAGACTCACATCGACGAAGTGATCTTGGGACATACAAATGAGCCAGAGTACCGTAAGCTGCAGAATAATGAGTTTATGGAAGCATTAAGAGACAGAACGATTAAAATTGATATTCCGTATATTACGAAACTTAAGGATGAAGTTAGAATTTATCAAAAAGATTTTAATGCCCAAAAAATTCGAGGAATACATATAGCTCCACATACCATTCAAACGGCGGCTATGTGGGCAATTATGACTCGACTTGAATCGCCAAAAAAATCAAATTTAACTAAACTTCAAAAGCTGAAATTGTATGATGGAAAAACGGTAGCGGGTTACACTGAGGACAATGTTAAAGAACTCAGAAAAGAAGCTCTTAGAGAGGGGTTTGACGGAATTTCTCCTCGGTATATTCAAGACAAGCTTTCGAATGCGATTGTGAATAACAAGCATGGCGAGGTTGGTTGTGTAAATCCTTTTATGGTGATGAATGAGCTGGAAAGTGGATTAAAGCATCACTCTTTAATTTCTAATGAAGAAAGAAAGTCTCAGTACCGTGAGTTGTTACAAACTGTTAAGCAAGAGTATGAAGATGCAATTAAATCTGAAGTTCAGAGAGCTATTAGCTCTGACGAGAGTGGAATGTCTCGTATGTGTGCAAACTACATTGATAATGTGAAGGCCTATACTCAACGAGAGAGGGTCAGAAATCCATTTACAGGCAGGGACGATGAGCCAGATGAAAGATTAATGAGATCTATTGAAGAAAAAATAGAGATACCTGAATCAAGAAAAGATGATTTCAGAAGAGAAATTATGAATTATATTGGCGCATTGGCAATTGAGGGCAAAAAATTTGATTATAAAACCAATGAAAGACTTCATAAGGCTCTTGAGTTAAAAATGTTTGAAGATCAAAAAGATACAATAAAACTTACAACATTTGTTAGTAATGTCGTTGATAAAACGACTCAGGAAAAAATTGAGGTCGTAAAAACTCGTCTTATTAAAGATTATGGGTACTGTGAGATCTGTGCGGCAAATGTCTTAAACTATGTTTCAAGTATATTTGCTCGTGGAGATGCAAAGAGCTAAGCATGCTTGACGCAGTTCTGAACAAAAAGGTACGGCGTACCTTTTGCTTAGGGAGAAAGAATGTCGGTCAAACAAGATCAGAGACGTTTTAGAGATATTGTTAAAGGTAAGATTAAAGATAACTTTAAAAAATATGTAACTCATGAAGAGATGATTGGAAAGCGTGATCAAGAGTTTGTAAAAATCCCTGTACCCAGAATTAATATACCTACGTTTCGCTACGGGCCCAAGCAACAGGGTGGAGTAGGACAAGGACCTGGTAAACCTGGTGATCCTGTTCAGGGAGATGCGCAGCAGGGACAGCCAGGGCAGGGGCAGGCAGGAGATACTCCGGGAGATCACCTTCTCGAGGTAGAAGTAAGTTATGATGAACTTGCCGATATTCTAGGAGAAGAGCTTTCTCTTCCTCGGATTGAGCCAAAAGGAAACAAAAGCTTAGAAACTCAAAAAACTAAGTACACGGGGCGAAGGCCAATTGGACCAGATTCTTTGCGAAATTTTAAATCTTCATACAAAGAAGCTCTTAAACGAGAAATTGTTGCAGGTACGTACGACGCAGAAAATCCCATCATAACACCAATCAAGCGGGATATGCGCTACAGATCTTTTAAGACTGTGCCCCAGCCGTCTGCAAATGCTGTTGTGTTTTATATTATGGATGTCTCCGGATCTATGGGAGAGGAACAAAAAGAAATTGTAAGGCTTGAAAGTTTTTGGCTTCACACGTGGATCAAGAAGCACTATAGAGGGCTTCAAACGCGTTTTATTATTCACGATGCTTCTGCACAAGAAGTAGATGAGGAAACTTTTTTTAGAACAAGTGAATCAGGCGGAACACTAATTAGTTCGGCATATAATTTAGTAAAAAAATTAATTGATGAAGAGTATCCGCTCGATCAATGGAATATTTATATTTTTCATTTTTCAGACGGAGACAATTGGAGTTCGGAAGATACCCGCTATTGTATTAAAATTCTAAGAGAAGATTTACTCAAGAAGGTAAATCTATTTGGTTATGGGCAAGTTGAAAGTCGCTACGGTAGTGGGCAGTTTATGAAGGATCTAGAAAAAGCTATGGGCGATGAGGAAAATTTCTCTATGAGTCGGATTGCAAATAGAGAGCAAATCATGGAGTCTATTCGTGTCTTCTTAGGAAAAGGTCAATAACTCGGGAGTAAATATGAGGCCGTTATCAAGAGAGCTTAAAGAGGAGCAGGAAAGAATTGAGAAAATGGCTGCGTCTTACGGTCTTGATTTTTTTCAAACAATTTTTGAGATGATTACCTATGATCAGATGAACGAATTTGCGGCGCAAGGCGGATTTCCAGTGCGCTATCCACACTGGCGTTTTGGTATGGAATACGAAAAGCTTTCTAAAAGCTATGAGTATGGTCTTTCTAAAATTTATGAAATGGTTGTTAATACAGATCCTTGTTATGCCTACCTTATGGAAGGCAATATGTATGTAGATCAAAAGCTTGTTATGGCACATGTTTATGGCCATTGTGATTTTTTTAAAAATAATCAGTGGTTTTCAAAAACAGACAGAAAGATGATGGATACAACCGCAAATCATGCCACTCGTATCCGAAAATATATAGATCGATTTGGGTACGATGCGGTTGAGGATTTTGTAGATAAGTGTCTCTCAATTGAAAACCTGATTGATAGACACTCAGTTTTTTTTGGTCCTTCAAATGATTATTCAAAAAAAATTGAGAATAAGTACCCTACGCTGATGGGAGACAATCAGGATAAGCCTGTAGAATCAAAAAAAACTCCTGAAAGACCAGATAAAGATGTTTTACTCTTCTTTATTCATAATGCTCCTCTCGAAAATTGGCAGCAGGATGTGCTTTCTATAATCCGTGAAGAGGCTTACTATTTTGCTCCTCAAGGCATGACAAAAGTAATGAATGAAGGTTGGGCTTCTTATTGGCATTCAACAATGATGACAAACGGGTTACTCACAGATTCTGAGGTCATTGACTATGCTGATCACCATAGTGGAGCAATGGTTATGGCTCCAACGGGATTTAATCCTTATAAAATTGGAATAGAGCTTCTGAGAAATATTGAGGAAAGATGGAATAAGGGGCAGTTTGGCCGAGAGTGGGAAGCTTGTGATGATATCGAAGAAAGAAAACGATGGGATAAAAAAACAGGATTAGGAAGACAAAAAATATTTGATGTTAGAAGAAACTATAATGATGTTATGTTTATAGATGAATTCTTAACAGAAGATTTTTGTATTCAAAATAAAATGTTTGTTTATAAATTTAATCAAAGGACAGGGGAGTATGTTATAGATACACGAGCATTCCCTGAGATTAAAAAGAAGCTTCTTTTTCAACTCACCAATCTAGGAAGCCCTATTATAGAAGTTGTAGATGGAAATTATGAGGGGCAAAGCGAGTTACTCTTAAGGCATGTATATGAGGGTGTAGATTTACAGCCAGATTACATGAAAGAAACTTTAAAAAACACCCATGCAATTTGGAAGAGACCTGTCAGTTTACTAACTGTTATGGATGGGCAAGAGAAGATTTTTCGCTCAGATGGAAAAGAATTTAAAGAATCAACCCTTAAAGATCTGGGGAAAACAGATAAAGAATGATTATTTAGTGTGAGTTTGTGTACCAAATGGCTTCATGATTGTAGCGAATCAAAAAGAGGCGTTCCTTAGGCAAGACTCCATCAAGTTCCTTAAAGTTAGAGACATAGTCATCTATCATGGCAAGCACTTCAATTCCTTCAGAAAGAAATTGTTCAATAACAGTTCGTTTATATTTCTCGGTTGGAATTTCGTAGTGAGGCTTAAAGAAAAATCCATGGGCGGGTGCTAAGCTCAATTTTATAAATAGCTCTGATAAAGTTTGTTGGTTTTGATGTCTTCCTGTCACGTATAGAATTTCTATGTCGCGTGCAGCCCAGTAGTGGAGCTCTCGAATAAGATCCGTATTAGGTTCGTCAAAAACAAGGTTCATGTCTTGCTGAAACATTTTTCGAATATGATTGCCAAATCTGAGAAACTCTAAGGATACAGCATCTGGGTTTTTTATTGTTCTAGTTAAGTAAGCTAAGATAGATCCTCTGTAGTCTGCAGGATTTAAATCCTGAATTTTAATGTGTTTGAAAAGAGAACTGCCTCTGTTTAAATCATACGCTTTTAAAATATGGAGGACGCGTCTTTGTGTCAGGAAGAGTGTGTCGTCTAAATCTACTACAATAGCTTTCCGATTTGACGTGGAAAGCCTTAGGGCTTCATGAATACGTTCTCTTAATAAGACTATAGACGAGACTCGATTTCTAGATTTCATTTCTTGAATCTGAGTATTTAAAAAATACTCAAAGCATATACTTGCTTGAGCTGATGTGCTTACAAATAGCAAAAAAAAGAGAAGTTTAATCATTATTTTTATCTTCAAATAATTTATCTAGCTCATCCTCATTCGAGGCTTCAATTTTAAAAATCCAAGATCCTGCTGGGTCGTCAAATAAAAGTGATGTATCTTCTGCAACATCAGGATTGACCTCAACAACAGAGCCAGTAACTGGGGCATAGAGTTTGTAGTCACCATCTGGTGTTTCAATTTCCCCAATAACATCGTCAGCTTCTACTTCTTCTCCCTCAGTTGGAAGATTTAAAGCTGTAATTTTATCAATTTCATTTACAGCCTCCTCATTCAAGCCTACGAGAACAGCATTGTCCTCGACTTGAATCCATAAGTGGCCCATAAAATTCATAACCTCATCACGCATATACACTCCCTGAAATATCTTTTAATTTTTTCTCTTTACATTGCTGAGATCAAGCTACTTTGTAAACCTAGTACAAAAATCAAAGCAGATAATTTTTTTATCTCTTCAAATTGAAAAATGTAAAATGTGTATCTCAAGAAATAGGCACAATGTGAAGGGTTTTTTATCTATGTGTCAAAAATAATCAAAGTAAATTGCTTACATGCTAAACTTCTGTTAATTGTGTCGATCGTTTCAGTGGGGAAAATCAGAGGGGAACTGATGGGAAATGAAATCAACGATTTAAATATATGCGGATCTATGTCTGATGTGCAGGAGCGTAAAAAGTTTTTCGTCTATGGCTCGCTTGTACAAGGCATGGTTCATCATGAGAAATTTTTTAAAAATTCAACATTTATTGGAAATGGACTTGTAAAAGGCTCCATCTACAGACTCCAGGTAGGCTATCACGTGCTGGCAGAATCCGCAGATGGCTATGTTCCTGGTGAAATTTATGAAGTAGATGCCAGTCCAGTTCTCCTAGCGATTATGGATGAATTCCATGGCTATTCACCTTTGAATTTAGATAAAAGTTTATATCTTCGTAAAGAAGTTGAGGTTTTGGTTTCTGGTATAGGGCCTGTTCTGGTGTGGATTTATGTTTTGAATCCGCTTAAGTTGCCCAAAGCTTCGCAAAAAATTGAAACAGGTAATTGGAAGGATGATTTTGTATCAAATCCCCCTCTCACTTTAAGACTTTCTGAAAAAGAGAAAGAGTATGTTCGTAAGCTTGGGCAATCTGTTGGTCGAGATATTGTTCCTATTCAGTTGGATATATATCGCCAGCTTATGAATTTGGGTTTAATTGTTGATAAGGGAAGAAGATTAGCTCTTTCCAAACTAGGGCAAGAAGTATTAAGATTCCTCGAATGAGTGATCTTTTATTTAGAGTCGTCCTAGTTGAGCCAGAAATACCAAATAATACAGGAAATATTGGTCGTACATGTATTGGAGCTGCATCAGAATTGCATCTTGTTGGGCAATTAGGTTTTGAAATTACAGATAAGAGATTAAAAAGAGCCGGGCTGGATTATTGGCAGCACCTTAAGTGGTGCCAACATAAGAGTGTTGATAGTTGGCTTGAGACTGTAGAAGATAAATCAAGAATTCACTTGTTTACTACAAAAACAAAAAACACTATCTACAATAAGGAATTTAGAAAGGGAGATTGGCTTGTTTTTGGAAAGGAAACAAAGGGTTTATCCGCAGATATTTTAAGTATGTTTCCAGATCAGCATGTCACCCTTCCAATGTATGGACCTATTAGAAGTCTAAATCTTGCAAATGCTGTTTCAATTGGCTTATATGAAGCTATTCGTCAGGTTGACTTCACATAAAACGTAACCACATTTTAATCTATTAATTACCAGCTGTGTCATAGACATAAAATACCGAAAGTACTATTCTTGTCAGACACATTTGAGGCATGTCTACAGCGTGCATTCTTATCAAAAAAGTGAGTGGCTATGTTACAAAAAGTTCTAACAAAAGTATTCGGTACTCAACACGATCGTGAAATGAAGAAAATTCAGCCGTTAGTAGACAAAATTAATGGTCTAGAGGAATCTTTCAAATCATTATCTGACGATCAACTTAAAAACAAAACAATTGAATTTAAAGAACGTCTCAAAAATGGCGAAACTACGGATGATCTTTTGCCAGAGGCGTTTGCCGTTTGTCGAGAAGCTTCACAACGTGTTTTGGGGATGAGGCACTACGATGTACAGCTGATAGGTGGAATAGTCCTTCACCAAGGAAGAATCTCAGAAATGAAAACAGGAGAAGGAAAAACTCTTGTTGCAACTCTACCTGTGTACTTGAATGCCCTTACTGGTCGTGGCGTACATGTTGTTACAGTGAACGATTATCTCGCTAAGCGTGACTCCGAGTGGATGGGGCGTCTTTACAAATGGTTGGGTTTATCTGTAGGGATAATAGTTCATGAGTTAAATGATAAAGAGCGCAGACAGTCGTATGGATCTGATATTACGTACGGTACAAATAATGAATTTGGTTTTGATTATTTGCGCGACAATATGAAATTTGATCTGGGTGATTATGTTCAGCGTGAACATCATTTTGCAATTGTAGATGAGTGTGATTCTATCCTCATTGACGAGGCTAGAACGCCTTTGATTATCTCGGGGCCATCTGAGGCTTCAACGGATAAATACACAATCATTGATCGTATTATACCAAACCTCAAACGAGATATTCACTTTACTGTAGAAGAAAAAAGCAAGTCTGCATTTCTAACAGAAGAGGGAAATACAAAAGTTGAAGAGTTATTAAAGATTGATAATCTCTATGATTCAAAAAATATTGATATTCTTCATCATGTTATACAAGGACTAAAAGCCCATCATCTTTTTAAATTAGACGTCGATTACATGGTAAAAGATGGCCAAATTGTGATTGTTGATGAGTTTACGGGTCGATTGATGGAAGGTCGTCGTTGGAGTGATGGGCTTCACCAGGCGATTGAGGCAAAAGAGAAGGTAAAAATTAAGAATGAAAATCAAACGTTGGCATCAATTACATTCCAAAATTATTTTAGAATGTACAAAAAACTTGCGGGTATGACGGGGACGGCAGAAACAGAAGCTGTAGAGTTTAAGAAAATCTATAATTTAGATGTAGTCGTGATCCCAACAAACAAAGGAATTAAGAGAACAGATCATGAGGATCTTATTTATAAAACAGAACATGCAAAATTTCAGGCCATTGCAAAGGATATTCAAGAAAGAAATGTCAAGGGACAGCCTGTTCTTGTGGGCACTGTTAGTATTGAAAAGTCAGAAAAGTTATCAAGTTTCTTAAAAGGACTTGGTATTCGTCATAATGTCTTAAATGCAAAACACCATGAGCGAGAAGCTGAGATTGTTGCGCAAGCAGGTCGAAAAGCAGCTGTGACTATTGCTACAAATATGGCTGGACGAGGTACAGATATTTTGTTGGGAGGAAACGCAGAGTTTTTAGCAAAGGCGCACCAAGCAGCGGATGCATCTCTCGGCGAGAGTGAAACTTTTAAAAAATATAAAGAACAGTGTGCGAAAGAAAAAGAAGAGGTTCTTGGGGCTGGTGGTTTGTGCATTATCGGAACAGAAAGACACGAATCTCGTCGTATCGATAATCAGCTAAGGGGACGTTCTGGTCGCCAAGGCGATCCGGGTGAATCGCGTTTCTATCTTTCTCTTGATGACCATCTTATGGTTGTATTTAACGGCGAGAGAATAAAAAGGATTATGACGACGCTCAATGTTCCAGATGATGAACCCATCACAGCAGGAATGGTGAGTCGCGCGATCGAAGGTGCGCAGAAAAAAGTGGAAGCTCACAACTTTGATATTCGTAAACACTTGTTAGATTATGATGACGTCATGAATCAACAGAGAAATTCTATTTACGGTATGAGACGTAAAGTTTTGGAGGGTGGAGGATCTCTCGAAAAAATTATTAAAGATATGATGTCTGATTTAACGTCAGACTTATTAGACCTCTATGCTCCAGAAGGAATGAAGCCTCAGGATTGGAACCTTGATGCCTATAATAAAGCTTTGCTTCAGCATTTTGGAATAGAAGTTGAATTTAAGCAACCGGTAACAATTGAGGAGATTATTGAAAGAACAAAAAATCTTGTAATGGAGAAATATGAATCTCAAAGAAAAACTTTGGGAAGTTTTTTTGAGCAAGCTCAAAAAATGATTTTGTTACAAGCAATTGATACAAAATGGAAAGAGCACTTACAAAGAATTGATCACCTTAGAGAAGGAATTGGACTAAGAGGTTATGCTCAAAAAGATCCACTTATTGAGTATAAAAAAGAGGCTTTCATCACGTTCTCAGAAATGAATCAGTTAGTTAAGGCAGATGCTGTTGAAAAACTTTTTAGAATACAAATTCGCCATGAGTATGTAAGTGATCTTGATGCAGCAGAAGAAGATAGTGATTTTTTAGAGGATCTTAAGCCAGAAGCCCCTCAGCAGATGTCTCTAGGGCATGGGCCAATGATGGGAGCGGGAGGAGTTGTAGCAAGACCTCCTTCTAATGTTGATTCTGGATTACCAAAAGTTGGAAGAAACGATCCATGTCCGTGTGGTAGTGGAAAGAAATATAAAAAGTGTCATGGTGCATAGATGAGTCAGTGCCCCGTTTGCCAGGCGAAAATTTTGGATGCATTTGGTATTGTTCAGTGTCCTGAATGTAAAACTATGCTTGTCGCGGAATTCGATGGAACTCTTAAAGTTCATTCGGAGGGAGCCCAGGATTTGCAAGAAACACTGGCAGAACCCTCTGTGAATGAAAGTTTACAAGCCTCCCCACCTATCTTTGAGCCGATACAACCAATCGAAGATAATGCAAGTAAGTGGGAATTAGAAGTTTCAGAGAAAAAAGACTCAGAAGATTTAACAGAAAAATCGCACGTTGTGTTGCATGAGATTCATAAGTTTGGAGAGAGTGATGATTCAAAGTTAGAAGAAGGTGATTTGATTTATAAACTTACTTTCTCTGAAATTCATTCTTTAGAGATAAAAAATGAAATACTAGATTGTATAAAAGAAAAAAGACTTGCTATTAGTGAAAATCAAATTCAAATCAGCAAAGATTGTGTGATTATTGAGAATTTAAACCCAGTCAAACTCAGTATGATTGTAAGTAAAACAAAAGGACTTCGGGTTGATATAAGCTGGGAACAACAAACGCTATTGGAGTAAGTGTATGAGGGGGATTTTAGCTCTATTGTTTTTGATGCAAACTTTTGTGTGGGCAGATGGAGATTATAATAAACATATATCTGTGCTTCAGGGAAATGCTGCCCAGATTCAAACCCTTGAAAAATCCATACGAGACTCTATTGTAGAAAAAAATAAAACAAATGATAAAGAAAAATTGAAAGAGATTCTGACTTTAATTAAACAGCAACTTAAAGAAAGAAAAGATGTGGTGAAGAAGTATCAAAAAGAATATCATCATATCCGATATGAGCACCCAGAAAAAGGACATCAATTCGAAGCTAAATATAAAAGAATTGATGCAAAGTACGAGAAAGAATTTGAAGACGAGATTAATAGCTTGTTATCTGGAATTTTAGTAGATGTAAAAAAGAAATATCCAACGGAGAGTGAAAATGGAAATTGAAATTTTAAAATCAGATTTAAAAGACAAGGTTGATGTGTATCTAGATGTTATATCTGAGGACCAGATTTCCCAATTAATGAAAGATCTTGATAGTAGAGATTTCAGTAAAGAGCTCAAAAAAAGAATGGCAGATAAACTAAAGGAAATAAAAGAACTCAAAAAAAGAGAATTTTATAAGTCACTTTCATTTGAGCAAGATACTGGTTCTAAACATGTTTTTTTAATTCTAAAAAAGAGTATAAAGATATTCGAATTGCAGGTAGCTATTAGAAAAACTTTAGCAGAATCTTTAAAAGAGGCTAAGGTTGTTGTAGCAAGATTAAAATCTGTTTCTAAAATTCAAGAAGCGACAATTGCAGGCTATGTTCTTTACTTATCAAAACTTCAAGAGTGGAAGTCACCTACGTATGGCAAAAAATCTAAGGAAGAATCGGATAAAAAGAAAGATAAAATTGTAAGAAAACTTTATGTTGATGCTAATATAAAAGAACAAGAACTCTTAGAAGTTAAGAAGAAGAACAATGCTTTAGCTCATGCAAACAATCTTGTGAGAACTCTTGCTACGCTGCCTGCAAATTACTTAACGCCTGGTCTCTATCATCAAATCTTACAAGAACATGCATACAAAAATAAATTTATTCTAAGATTTTATGATAAAGATAAATTGGAAAAAATGAATGCAGGAGCCTTCTCTGCGGTTTTAAGAGCGGACCCTGAGTCAGAAGGCGGACTAGCTCATTTATCATATAAGCCGAAACATAAATCGCAAGGGCGTATATGTTTAGTAGGAAAAGGTCTATGTTTTGATACAGGTGGATACAATATAAAGACTGGCTCTTATATGTTTACCATGCATCGTGATATGACGGGCTCTGCAGTAGCTTTGGCTCTATTTGAAACAATTATTAAGCTAGAATTGCCTTATGAAGTTCATTGTGTACTGGGAATTGCCGAGAATTTAATTTCAGCAAAAGCATTCAAACCAAATGAAGTTGTAACAGCAATGAATGGTATGAGCATTGAAGTCGTCGACACGGATGCAGAGGGGCGAATGGTTTTGTCTGATTCACTTTGTTTTGCCTCAGATTTAAAACCAGGAATTATTATTGACTACGCTACTCTCACTGGTGCAGCTGTTAGATCAATTGGTACAGCTCGTTCTGCTGTTTTTTCCAATAATAAAAAACTTTTGAATATTGCTCAGGATGCTGGAGATTCTACTGGAGAGCGAGTTTGGGGATTTCCAATTGGAGAAGATTACAGAGATATGATCAAGTCTGAAATTGCTGATATCAAGCAATGTATGTTACAACCGGGACCGGATCATATATTAGCAGCAACATTTCTATCGGAATTTGTTGAAGATAGTATTCCTTGGCTGCACGTGGATCTTAGTTCTGAGGAAAATTCGGGAGGCTTGGGTTTGGTCCCTACCGATGTGACTGGATTCGGAGTCAAGCTTGGGCTTGAAGTTATAGAAAAGTTTTTTGCATCAGCAGAAAAATAAGTTATTCAACAGGTTCAAATTTTCCTGAGGATGGCTGTGATGACTGATCTAAGAAGTCTGTATTTGGAGACTTCTTAGGGGCTTTTTTCTCGAAAGAACGAGATTCAACTTCACGTTTTTCTTTTAGAAGAGCTTGTTCTATTTGTTTTTCTTTTTTTTCTATCTCTTCAATTTTTACTTGCTTAGCCTCTTCTATAAGGATAACTTTTTGCTTTTCTAAAACAATATCTTTGTAGACATATCCGTTATCTTGATAAAAGCGATAAGTCCAAATATCTTGACTGTCTTGTCTTCGTGTTCTCAACGGTGAACCAATTTTAGTTAAGACTTCTTCTTTGTCTGCCCCCACTTTGACTTCTAAAAAATTATCGTAGGGAGAATGGGCGCATCCAAATATCAATAGTATTGATGTAAGAAAAAAACTTCTCATGGTGTCAACTCCGTGTTCTCAGCGAGCATTGCTCTGTTGAATGTAAATTTTAAATTCTTTTCTATATGATTTGATTTTTTGATTAATAGAAGTAACTCTGAGTTTTGACTGTAAATTTTTGAAAGATCCATTTCTAATACACTGTCTGGTATTTTGAATGTTAGTTCGCACTTTTGAGGCACATCATAGCACGAATAAAAAAGGTGCATATCACTTAAACTTAGCGATTGAATTTTACTTGATCCAGGAGTTGGGTATTTATACTCGCCTTCAATTTTTAGATCTTTCATAGAAAGTTTAGTGAGATCATCTTTGAGCATAATGACAACCGTGCGAGAATCTTTAATTTTTGCGTCCGGTGCTATGAGTCCGCTTGCTTTTGGTGCGATGCCACAGTTTTGATAACTCAAAACAGCAAAAATAAACAATCCAGCTGCCATAAAAGCGGTGTTCTTCATGCTTCTTTATCGGGATGAAAGTCTAGGTAGTTTAATCAAAATATCTCTGTCGAACTTATTGACAATCTAAATGCCTACTCGATCTAATCATCCCTAATTCGTGGGGGGGGGAACATGAAGAAACTATTTTTAGCCCTATTGTGTGCTAGTCATGCTATAGCAGGCTGCCCAGATCTGCGGGGGCATTTTATTTGTAAAGATAATCGAGCCAAAGATCTTGTGATATCTCAAATTGATACAGATACTGGGACTGTTTATCAAATATCAAATGCAGAATCAGTTACTGAGGTTCTAGCAAATGGAAAAGATCAACCGCTTGTTCTAAACAATTTCCAAGGAACTGTATCTTATACTTGTGAAGATAATCATATGCGAATCGTTGAAAAGGGTGAGTTGTATGAAGATGGAATTCTAGTGGGCTACATGAGAGCTGAAACGACACTTATCAAAAATATTTCTGGAAATTTAATTTCAAAAGGTGAGGCTTACATTACACATTGGAATGAGAATTATCGTATAGATTTAGGTTACGAGTGTGTGGCTAGCGAGCAAAGTATCTTGCACAACTAAGAGCTGAGTCACGCACACGGGCGGCTTCAATAAGTTGTTGAGCAGTAAAGCCACTTCTTTGAGCGGGTGCTCGTTTAGCTTGTGCATCTGGTTTTTGAAGTTTATTAGAACCCTCTAGCGTTTCTTTTTTAATCTTTGTCTTCCATAGATATCTAAAAAATCCGTCACGAGCGATGAGTTCTGCAGCTTTTGCTTTTCGTTTTAAAATTTCTGTAAATAAAACATAACTGCCAAGCACAATAAGTGAAACTCCTGTAAATTCCATGACTCCTAGTTGAAAGAAATCAAAGTGTTGCCCTCTCAGTGCATGCCATAAAACATCCAGCTTATCTCCGCCGGGCACTACACCTGAAAAGTTGATGGATTCTGCGTACTGAGCAATCGCACGAGAAGGAAGAGACATTAGAACATAACTATAAAGAGCAATAACAGTTGCAGCTTCTGGAGTTAGAACGCGATTTCGTTTTGTCGAGTAATAAGCTTCACCTAGTCCAATTGTTGCTGCATTTCCAAAGGCTACTTGCTCTGTTGGAAGGTAGTGAAGAGCTTGTAGGTGTGTTCCCATCGCAAATTGTGATGCTGTTGTTGTTCCGCCAAGAGCTAGTACTCGAGCAAATACCTCTCTCCAAACAGGTGCTTGTTTAAGTGGGTTTCGGATATCTGTTTTTAATACATTATTCACCGTTTTCCAGTAGCGCGATAAAATAAGAGTAGAAAATATGCCTGTAGCTAAAAAACCTGTAAACGCAGATGCATCCATGTTTAAGCCCCAAAATACAAAAGAAGAGAACGTTCCTTGTATACCTGTAAAAACAAGGGCTAATTTATCGTCTTTTTTGCTTGGTTGAATATAGACCGTATCAATATATTTTTTGAATTCACCCTTTAAGCCCATAGAAAGTGCGCTGTAAATAGTATCTTTCAAAAAAACAGTTGAATCTGCAATTGCTCGTGCTGTTTTGTGTAGACTACGTGAGAAAAAAGACTTCTCGGCCTCTTTAGAGATTTTATTAAAGTGAAGGGCCATGCTCTCTGTAACTTCAATGAGTAAGGCTTCCTTTCCTAAGTTTTGTCTCATTTCACGAGCCAGTTGTGCTCGTTCTAGATCCTCTGGAAAGTGAAATATAACCTCGAATTTACCTTCTCTTAGCTCATCCATTGTTCTGCCATTAGCTTCTAAAAGATTAAAAAAACGAATTTTTTCTTCGGGAGAGAGTAATCCATTTGGTGAGATGGTATGAACTTTAAGCGCGATTTTATCTGGGCCATCTTTGACAATTTGATCCATGCTCATTGTAGAGAGTTTGCGATCAAAACTACTATCTAAGGTCTGTACAAGGGGGATACGAGCCTTGGCTTTTTTGTTAAGTTCTTCTAGTAATTGGAAGTTGTAGGCAGCAGGATCTTCTACGGAAGCATTTTTAGCTATAAATTTTGCTGCAGATTGAGTAGTTAAGCCAGTGAGCTCATCTGTAGCTTCTGCAACAGAATGCGTAGAATTCAGAACAATAGATAAAACAACTGCAACAACTACAAATTTTCTCATGACACCTATATCTCCATTCGTCCAATCATAAACCCCAAGTAGCTAATTGCAGCTCAGAGACCATCGTTAAAAGCTATATATTTGAATAGAGGGTGAGTTATTTGAATTATTTGCGAAACTGTTGCCGAAAAATGGCTTCCTAAAGTGGAGATAGCTAATCACTGATGAGGTGCTAAAAAAGTCATTATGTTCATGCTTTGCTCAACTTCAAAACAGCTTTTGAGCGAGATGGAAAACTGTAAATCTAAATATTTCATACATTTAGGTTCAAGGCACCCCAATTGCAAACAACATGCTTGCGGAGCGTTTATGAAATATATATTTACTATTTTAATTGCGGCAGTGTGCGCATCTCAAGCCTCTAATAGATGTGTAAGCTTTTTTGAACCCACAGCTAAGATATCAATGCTTACAAGAGTTCTAGGAAATCGCTTTCTTATAAATGAAGGTATCGCAAGTGGTGCAAAAAAATTATTAACTCTTCAAGGTGAGTTAAGAGACGCACACAATAATATGCAACTCTTAGTCCAAGAGAAATCAAAATTGCAACTGGAATTTGAAGGTCTAGATTTCTCAGAAATAGCAAGGCTAAACGGCATTGTGGAGAACAGAACTGGATTTTCAAGAATTTTTGGTAGCAAGACAGATCAATTTATAGATCTAAAAATGAACATTGTGAACGACTATAATTTAAAAATTAGAAATGCAGATAGAGAAATTAATAATGCACAAAAAATTGTATCTCAAATTGATAGTCGAATCTTTGATTTAAGATCTCAACTCAATTCTAAGATTTTGTCATTTTGGACTTTTTTAACTTATCTTCCAGAGGCTCAACTTTCAGAATCAGCAAGGCTTGCTAGCCTCATGATATCATCTCAGAAAAAAATTGAAAATTACATCCGTTCCACAACAGAGATAGTTAGAACTTTCGAAGAGATATTAAAAGGAATGAATGCTCTTAATCATATTGGCTGGGAAACTAACTCTGAGGTGAAAGCTTATGAAGCGTCATACAAAGCCTTTAAATCAAAGAGATCAACGTATAGGAAGTCGGTTCAAGAATTAGAAGCGGCAATTGATGAGATTAAAGCAATCAGAGTTTCGATGGAAAAAATAGGTTTAAGAAAAGATTTATCAAATTTTGATAAAGAAGTTAAAAGTTTAGTAGATTTACTTATCGAAGTTAAAGAATATGAAAACGGTTTTCAAAGTATTGAAAACACAGGGCACGTTCTCCCGAGATATGTTCATTCATGGAAAAATCATATGATCAATGTCATTTATACAATGAACTATGAGAGATTGACCCTTGATGTGTATCTACTAGATCTTGTTCAAGATTTGCAGTAGATAGCACTAAATTTTTTGAGAAATTTCAAAAGATTTTCTTATGCAGTCATTGATTGAAACTCCGCCCTGTGACTGCATATTCAAATGAATATTTTTACTATGTTCATGTAATTTAGAAGAGAAGATTTGAAATAGTTCTTGTGACTCATGCGTATATTGAGATATTCCTGGCGTGTGATTCCATATCCATGTTTGCTCAATATTTGGCAGAGGGCCCAAAATATCTGTTAAGTCCTTAACAGCTAGTTCAAGACTATTTTGTGTTGATGTGCTCATAATTTCTGGCTTAAAGTCACCACCCATCATTACTGTTACAAGGCTTTTATCTGCGGGAGCTCTGTTGCCAAAAATATCGCTCTGGTGTAAGAATCCTAAAATATTCTTATTCTCTGCAGGAGAAATCAAAACACCAAAACCATGGAATGGAATTTTTTTAGAAAACGCTATTGAAAGTGATCGAATAGGAGCAGCAAGGTAGCGACTCAGCTTTTTTAAATTTGTTTCATCAATTACTTCAGACATTAAATCTAAGGCAGCTTCAAATGGTGTTGTGATGATCACATGATCAAAAGATATCGTTTCCTCTTCATTATTCTCATCTGAAATCAAGAGTTCTACTTTTGAGTTCTCGTTTGAAATAGAAGCAACTTCAGTACTCAGACGAATCTGTGCTCTGAGTTCAGATTGTAGGCGATCAATAAGTGTTTGCATGCCTCCTTTAAAACTCATGAGAGTAGCGGGCTTATTAGTTTGAAATTGGTTTTTTAATCCTTTTAAAATGCTTTTATGTTCTGAAATAATTTTAAAAATCTTGGGGATAGTATCTTTTGCCAAAAGTTTCTTTGCATCCCCTCCATATATCCCTATTAAAGCTGTTCTTGCTATATTTTCTGCAATTTCTTCTCCGAAATGCTTTTTGAATAGTTCAAAAATTGTAGGGTTATCATCACTCGTATATGGTTTAGGAGGAAATAACATTTCCATAAGGAGTTTTAACTTAGAAGTAAATGTTATCAGGTCAGAGGAAATCAAATCTTTTGGGTTTGTTGGGACTTTTCTAAGCTTTTGATTAAAATAAAGATATCGAATTTTTGATTCTGTCTTTGATTCAATGAGCTGATCTGTTAAGCCTAAAAGATTAATAAGCTCTAAAGTTCGTGGCTCGTTATTCAGGAATCCATTGGCTCCAATCTCTACCGTGAAATTATTTTTGTTATGTGAGCCAATGTATCCTCCACAGCGATAGGATTTTTCAAAGACAGTAACTGTGTGATTCTTTTTTTTAAGAAGATAAGCAGTTGTTAGACCGCTAATTCCTGCACCTATAACTGCAATTTTGCTCATACTTTAAAAGTATGTACGAAGTCTACAATCCTGGCAATAGTTTCGGGTTGAGTATGAGGGGTCACTCCATGACCTACATTAAAAATGTAACGATCTAAAATTTCTGCGGACCGGGCGCTTTTTAAAACAGACTCTACATGCGGTTTTGCTTGTTCCCAAGGCAGTGTAGTTGCGATTGGATCAAGATTTCCTTGTATCGTTATCGTTTTAGGAATTTGTTGTGAAATATAGGATAGAGGAGAGCGCCAATCTACACTGATAGCGTCAGCTCCGGTCTGTGCTAAGCAACTTAGTAAATGAGTTGTTGGTTGTGAGTATAGAATGACCGGTATGCTGGGGTTTCGCTTTTTAAAATCTGAAATGAGTTTTGTCATGTGTGGAAGAATATGTATTTCATATTGCTCTTGAGAGAGTACTCCGACCCATGAGTCGAAAATTTGTACAGCATTTACACCAGACCTCACCTGATAATCTAAATAACAAACAAGTTGTTCAGAGATAAAGCTCATTGCTGAGCTAAACTTCTTTGGTTCAGAAAATAAGAGTCTTTTTGTAGCTATGAACTCCTTGGATGTTCCGCCTTCTACCAAGTAAGAGATTAAGGTAAATGGTGCGCCAACAAACCCAATAACTGGTACTTTAGCATTTAATTTTATAAGACGGATTCCCTCTCCCACAAAATTTAGGTGTTCTTGCGGGTTTAATGGTTTAAGCGCAGATAAGACGTGGCTTCCGTGGTCATCAAGTTTTGGGCCTGTATCTCTAAACTCAAAAGGTGCGCCCATGTACTCAAGGCATGTGAGAATATCAGAAAACATAATAGCCGCATCTAAAGGATACCTTCTAAGGGGCTGCAGAGTAATTTCTGCCATCATTTGCGGTGTATGGCTCATTTCTCTAAAGTTACTTTTATTTTTAACGGCCATATATTCAGGAAGGTATCTTCCAGCTTGTCTCATAAACCAGACAGGTATGTGGCTTTTATTATTTTTATTAAGTGCATCTAAAAATGTGCTCATTATAAATCCTTTTCTTTCATATTGAGAGAGTATCCGACTCCACGATGTGAAATTATAAATTGAGGCTGAGAAGGATCGGTCTCGATCCATTTTCTGAGTGTCACGATAAAATTATCAATAGTTCGTGCTGATGGATAATTTTGAGAACCCCATACGAAATCCAAAATTTTGTCTCTCGAAATAACTTCATTTTTATGTGAGAGCAATAACTTTAATAAGAGTAGTTCTTTTTCTGAGATAGTATCAGATTCTTTGGGTGTTGTAACTTTGAGCGCTTTTAAATCAAATTCAGCTTGGCCTATTCGTATAAAAGTCTCTGGTTCCGAATGGCGGATTTGACGGCGCAAAATACCCTGAACTCGCAACTCAAGTTCTTTAAACTGAAATGGCTTTGTCAAATAATCGTCGGCTCTTAACTGCAAACCATTTATTCTATCTTCTACTTGTGATTTAGCTGAAAGAATGAGCACGGGAACATCCGAAGTTTCACGAAGTTTTTTTAAAATTTCAAAGCCATTTAGATGCGGCAACATGATGTCTAGTATGATCAGATCGTGCATATTTCTTTGCGCTATTTGTAGGCCCTCTTTGCCGTCTTGTGCCCAATCAATACTATAATTTTCCATCTGAAAGTTATCTACAAGAGTAGAGCCCAGCATTTCATTGTCCTCTATTAGTAAAAGGTGCCCCATCATACGTGGCTCCAAGTAATTGTAAATGTAGCCCCCTGGTTGTGACCGGAGCTATGGACTTTCAGTTGCATTTTGTTCTTACGAGCAAGCTCAGATGCAAGGGTTAACCCTACACCTGTTCCTGCCTGGGCTTTTTCTATTGCTCTTTGGCTTCTCCAAAATGGCTCAAAAACTTTTTTAAGCTCATTTGCATCTAGTCCTACCCCATTATCCTTAATGGAAAGTTCTGTGTATTTAGGGGTTTGAAAAGACGAGATATAAATTTCTGGTTTTTGAGAATTATTATATTTAAATGAGTTTTCTAGAATATTTTTGATAATAAGTTCTGTTGCCATAATATTGGTCTCAATTTTATGAGACTCTGGAATATTGACTATAATACTCTTTTTCTGTGCATCTAGATGCATTTTATTTAGTAGATCTTGAGTAAATTGAGACAAGATAATTTGAGTTTTTTGATTTTTAATATTTTCTAAAGTTGTCAGAGTTAATAAGTTCTCAACCAATACGTTAAGTTGTTTTAAGGCCAAGGCAGCTTTTGCCAAATATTTACGTTTTTTTTCATCATCGATATTGGGGCGCTCAAGTGTCTCTAAGCAAAGTTGAACATTTGCAATGGGAGTTTTTAGTTCGTGCGAGATGGCTCCTAAAAAATTATCTCGAGTATTTTTAAGTTGGAGATGTGACATATAAGAACGGTATAGCCAAAATAGGCTTAATCCCCAGAAGAAGATAAAAAAAGCTCCTTCAAATAGAATCATCATTTTAAAACGTTCTGATTTTTCAATCATTTGAGGGGATGAAATAAGATTTTGCTGAGATATAAGCAGATAGGCCCACCAGATCACTTGTCCAATGGCAAGTGTCCCAAGAATTATAAATGTGGTTCTGATTCTTTTACTCATAGATCATGCTTTATAACTTTTGAGTCCATCTATAAGTGCATCAATTTCTTTTTCTGTGTGTTTA
>CAUJDY010000140.1 GCA_963169805.1 Bdellovibrionota bacterium
GGTTACGGGTAGTTACGCATGGTGCTGTCTTCCCGACCATTTTTTCAGGAAAATTGCTGTCACAAAAATTTAGTCACACTCTTTATCTAAAAAAACCAGCACATGCTAAATTCGCAGAAAAGCGAAGTCTGCTGAGACGGCTTTGATAGGCGAGCTCGTGAGTTTGCATCACGCTCTCATAAACGCTTTCAAAATCTTTTAAGGCTAGGCTCATCTGATTCAAATTGTGTTGTACAATTCTATGCTGAGCTTCGCTGCGGGTACGGCTCAATAAAGACTGCATAGAACGTCTGAATGCAAAATCTGCCTCTTCAAAAGTGGACATGGCAAGAGAGCCTTCTGGACTCCTATAATCTCCTACTAGAGGTGACTTGTATAAATTTTATTTTTTCCTAAATGGATACAATGTGAACTGCCACATATCATTAACAGGGTAATTTACCTCATCTAGGCCCAATCCCATTTCACTTGGACCTTTTGTATTTTCTTCTAAGTAATAGGTGCCAAACAGGCGATCCCAAAAACTCAAGCTTGGAGCAAAATTCTTTCCTTCTGGTCCAAATTGGCTTGAGTGGTACCATCTGTGCACTTCGTTTGTAGTAATCCATTTATTGAGAAAACCAAAACTAAAATTAGCATCACAATGACTAAATATACCTATCAATGCCAGTAAGGATAAGCCTAGCCCAAGCGCCATTGGCTGAAATCCCACGGCGGCAGCCACATAGCCCGGCACTCCGTGCCTAAGAAAAAGATCTAAGGGGTGCGAGTAAAAGTTATTTCCTGAGTAAATCTTTCGAACACTATGATGTTGAGCATGAAACTTCCATAGAAAATCAAATTTGTGTTGTGCTCGATGAATCCAGTATCGCCCCATATCTACAAATAAAAAAACAAGTAGTGTTTGAAAGTATATAGAACCAATATTTTCATGGTGAAATAAAACGAAATCTCCGAGAAAAAATCTAAATAAGAGAGTTAAACTTGCAATTGAGAGCGGCCCCACAATCATTAGAAAAAAAGTATTTATTATTGTATAAATACCGTCTCTTTTATATGTGGATTTTTCAAAATTAACTCCATACGGAATTTTTCTTTCCACCCAAAATGCTAATGCTAACGCAACCAAAACTGCACCACCAACAACTATGTCATGAGGTAATTTCCAAGCAAATAACGCTAAATAAATTATGATTGATCCAAAAATGAAATAGCTCTCAAAAAAATATGACTTCATTTTCCCCCCGCATAATGTGTCAAATTTCATATTGAAACTACAGCAGAGTCAAGAGCGCTTAAATTATTTAGCTTATACAAACCAGATTCAATTCAAATAAACATTTTCTTGCGTGGAGGTATAGTTTTGATTTAGTAAATACACATCAGCAACCTTATTCGGCGTGTGGCGCAGTCTGGCTAGCGCACTTGCTTGGGGTGCAAGAGGTCGCTGGTTCAAATCCAGTCACGCCGACCATTTTTCACGCGTTGACATCTCAGATGTCAGCAGTTTTTTGTTTTATCAGATCGCCGACTTTGAGGTTGCGCTCTGATTCGCGAAACTCCATCCACCACAACGCTCAAGAACTCTTACTCTGTCATAATTAAAAGCCTCTTCGGTTTTTGAGTTTTTTATTTAATTTTAGATGGAGGGTTTATTTTTGCTATCGGAAAGTGCTTAAAATACAAAGTCCACGACTTAATTTTAGAACCATCTTTAAATTCACAAACATCGTAGCTTTTAGCGTCTTTAGATTTATAAATGAAATCAAATCCCCCCATTTCTCTACAAAAAAGAGAGGCTGGATGAGCAGCATTCTTATAAAATGGCGATTTGGGCCTTTTAGGATTCTTTGCATCAAGCGCTACCTGCGCCAAGCATTGTTTTTTGCTCTGGCAAAGCTGAGACAAATCTACTTCTTCTCCTGTTGGACGAATTAAAATCTGCGAAGCGGTTACAATCTTAGAACTAAAAAAACAGATTAGTAGCACAATTACACAAAATGGGTTTTTAGTCATTATGGTCTCTCCTCTAACCATGACAGCGCATCGCCTTCATAAAAAGTTCGTTTGATTAATTCATCAGCAACTACCCACCCTCCATTCGTGCTTTCTTGCCACTCTTCTCCCCACGAATTATGAACCTTCAATAAGTCAAGGCATTCCCCTTTACCATTGGGTTCTGTGCATACTCTTTTTAAACCTGCAATTGCAACGGTATGCTTTGCATCGCATTCATTTACATTGCGAACTTTTCCAACCTCTGCGCAAAAGGTAAAACCTACAGCTAGTTTTTGTTTGCACACTAAGTCGTTCAATTTTCGTTTAACAGACTCCATGTTTTGCTCAGATGCATTTGTAGGAAAATAGTACGCATCGTAATTAGGCGGAACCGTCAATAGTTTTTGTTGCTCACACTTTTTAGGACTCATGACTTCAACTAAAAATTTTTCTATTCTATCTTTTGCTAAGGCAAATTGTATGTCATCAATATTTAAATTCTTAAGACCAGCTGAATGGATACTTTTTAGCGCCTTTTCTGCCTCTCGTAGTTCACAACTAGAGCAGTGACTTTGATTACGCCGAATCCTCTCTAAATTTTTATGATATTCATTAAAAGCCTCTTTAAGTTTTTCAATAAAGGTTTCTTTTTCTGCTTGGGTTTTGTACTTTTGCATAACTTTGCTCCAAGGAATACAAGCTCTAGTAGAGCATCTCCCATTTAGTAGCAAATTATTATAACCATCTCCGATGGTTGCACCACTCAATTTGTACTGGTCAAATGCAGGTGCTTTATAGCCAGGCGTCCCTACATAGTCCCAGTCGTATGGCTTGGAATGGTACCTAGCCAAATCGAGCGGCGAACAGGATCGTCTTGGATCTAATTTGGTACAATCCTTTATGCCTTCACGTCGGCAAATAAAGTTATCCAAAAGAGCTGAGTGGGTGAAGGCTGCGCAAAATGGAAAGCCATCTTGTGATTCTACCTTGGGCATAGTGACTTCACACATACTGTGTGTGTTGTTGTAATCAGAGCTCGGTATAAAAATGTGCTCATCGTATTGAAATTCAATATTAATAACATTCAGCTGTTGTGCATCCACAATAACAGAAACAAACAGCACCATAATAACAGTAAAGCAAAATTTAACGAATCTTATTTTTTTCTCAAATCTCATTAATAAATTTGATCATACAAAAATGAATATGTAAATAGGGAGCAGAGGTTAGGAGCGCCACTAATAAACGTGGATAATGCCTGCAGGGTAACTTCTGCCGCTAAAATACTTCGTACTGTAAATAGCTGATGTGGGTCCATAAATGGGCTTTTCTGCATCATGTCACTTGTGATAAAAATCTTCTAAAGGTTACGAGTAGTTACACGTCGTGAAGCTTTACCGACCATTTTTCACACAATTTGTTACGTGCGATTCTCATTCTAAAAGTATTTTTCTGAGTTCAATGACCGTTATAGGTACAAGTGCAAAAGACAGAATTAACAAATAATTGGATGAGGATAATGGCTGAAGACCGAATATTTTTTGTGTCATAGGAATTAAATGAAGTGATATCTGTAAAAGTCCCGTTAGAACCACTATCTATTGTTATTACAATGATCAATCAAACATCTTGTTTTGATTTTGATTCCACTGAAAAACATCGCTCTTTAATTTGATCAAAAGTTTCAACTAATGGCCTTTGTAGTACGGAATCTAAGTCAGCAAAGGACGAAAAAATTTGAAGACAATTCCCATAAATAATATTTTGACTAACCTGGTTTACTTGGTTGATTGCCATGTCTACTACTTTTGAGGGATCTTTTATCACATCAAATTCTTTTGTAGCTGCATATTGTGTAGTCTGGGTCCAAACAGATGCCCCAATTTGGATAACAAAATATCCTACTACTATTGTAATGCCGGCAAGTAAAAGACCTACACCCCCTACACTTGCAACAATTAGAACTTTTGTCCTTGAGCTAAGCTTGCTAAATTTTGAGAGAACTGAAAGTGCAATATTTGTTTTCATACTTCAGCTATAACAGCTTTACATTTGTAAAGCTTGAGGATTCGAATTGTTAAAGAATATTTAGAATACCTGTATAATACTGTAGCCTTATACAACGATATTCTGAGATCTTCCTTCAGAAAAATTCTGTATATTCTCTAGAGTCGTTTCAGCAATGTTGTTTAAAGCCTCTTGAGTTAGAAAACCTTGATGAGAAGTCAGCATAACATTGGGGAAAGTTAATAGCCTCGCAAGCACATCATCAGAAATCCCCTGCCCTGAAAAATCATGAAAAAACACGCCCTCTTCTTCCTCATACACATCTAAACCTGCAGATCCAATTTTTTTCTTTTTTAACGCCCTAATAAGAGCCGGCGTATCAATCAAAGCTCCTCGGCTTGTATTTATAATCATCACATCCGGTTTCACTAACTTCAGACTCTCCTCATTTAAAAGATGTTTTGTTTTTGGATTAAGTGGAACATGGAGTGAAATAATATCAGAAGCCTTCAACAGATCCTCTAGTTGAACATAACAAACCCCAGCAGCCTTGAGTTCCTCTTTGGGCTGAATATCATGAGCCAGTACCTGACATCCAAAACCAAGCATAATCTTAGCCATCGCAGAACCAATCCGACCTGTTCCTATTAGCCCCACTGTTTTTTTGTGAAGATCAAATCCTACAAGACCTTCTAAAGAAAAGTTCCCCTCACGAACTCGATTGTAAGCCTTATGCGTTTTTCGGTTTAAAGTTTGAATGAGTGCAACTGCATGCTCAGCCACAGCATACGGAGAATACTCTGGCACCCTAGTCACACGAATATTATTTTTCTTTGCAGCTTCTAAATCCACATTATTAAACCCTGCGGATCTAAGAGCAACTAATTGGACATTGAGTTTTTTGAGTTCCGCTAACACATTTGCATTTAATTGATCATTCACAAAGGCACAAACAGCGTCACAACCTGAAGCCATCAACACAGTCTGCTCTGTGAGTCTGACATTCAAAAAATATATTTGCATGTTTTGATATTTCTTAACCTTTTCAGCAAAAAAATCTTTTTCAAACTCATGTGTATCAAAAAAAGCGATCTTCATGTTTTTCATCTCCGCCTAATTCTTTAGGTGAAATTTATGATAACTAAAACATCATTACCAGCATCTTTTTTAATAAATTCTTGTATTTAATCTACCAAAAATCTCAAGTTGAGTCTGAGGCTAGCCGATAGATTGGTATATGAGCAGAAGATCTAGTAATTACATGGTTTTAGCTATTGGCATGGTTGCTATTTTCTTCTTGTATCAAAACTGCAGCAAAGTGGGCGTTAAACAGAGCTTACCTAAGGTTCTTTGCATACAAGGTGAGCAGAGCTATCCTTCGCATATTGCCTTAGGTATAAATCCAAATGATCCAAACACCCTCAAGGCCTTTGTTGTAGAAGCCTTCCACAGCTCAAATGAACTTCAAGAGTCTAACAGACTCTATGACTGGCGCATTGAATTTTTAGATACAGTCGTTGATACAGAGCAAGTCTCTTTTATATTAGTAAATCCTTTTTTAAGCACAGATACATCGTGTGAACCAAAAACTATTAGGGCAAGTACTTAATACAACGGTAAGAGTTCCTAAAATTTTCTCCGTTAGTAAATGCCCTGGAGATTTTGGAGCCTCTATTGAAACAACAGGTGTTCAAACTCGCAGAATAACTGGTGGAGAAGGAACTCGAGGTGCGTGCGGACAAATCTTAAATCACGGAAGCATAACTGTTCATGTAGTTCGGGATATTAACAACATTCCTGACTATAGACCGGGGGCTTGTTATGTACAGCAAGACGAACCTTACTACCTCAATTATATTTATGTTGATGCAACGACTTCGCCAACAATCAATCCGTTTGTATCCAGCTGCCCATCTCAATCTGGCTGTGAATTAATTGGTCAATTTTATGAATTTGCATGCGCTTCTCTTTGTGTAAACGGAAAAACTTGGTATGGAAATATTGTCCGCACGGCAGAACACACAGAAACTGTACCTTACAATCCAGGTTGCTTTTATAGACCTACAACTACGAATTGTACGCCTTGAAACCTATTCAAGGCTGATATTCATTGCGCATGGGAATCCAACCCGGTACGCAAATTCATTCAGTACTTGATTTGACATATACTCAGTTGAAACCACACACCTTTCAAAAGGCCTTCCGTTCCCACAGTCAATTGAACTGTCTATCAATCTTTGCCGGATTGGGTAATCAATACTTGAGACAATCTGTCTAAAAATAGAATTTCCACATGATCGGTAGAGATCATAATCACTTGGATTCTGCATAACATGCTCATATTTCTCCATATGCTCATTCAACGCTCTTACACACTCTACACAAGCTGGTTTTTCACAGGTAGCACTCGAGTTTCTGTATGACAAATTTACGACTAAGCTCATATTTGTTGGACAAGAAGTATACTTCGCCTTGAGTTTTAAAAAATCACTTTTAAAAGACGTACATCTGTCTATGTCGTAATCCCTACATTTATTGATTTCAAGAGAGTAACTCTCCTGAGCTTGCATGAGTATATTTTGAGCTTCAGATCGAGCATATGATTGTGACTCTGGGCTAATCGAGTTAAAATCAATAGAAATACCATGCAAAGTATATTTATTTGAAAGAGCACCATAGCCCAAACTAAAAGATATGTCGTCTAACGTACGTTTACAGTTTTCATAACAAATATTAGAAACTTCATTTCCACCAATGCATCTTCCCTGCTCTTTATTGTACTTTTCTACCAAAACATCACACCGTTAGAATCAATACAAGACATTCCATAGTCATTAGGCTGTGACCCTGCAGGACACTTAAAACAAAGATTTCCCATTCTGTCTTTAAAATTAGCAGTCTTAAAAATTTTTGATAAAGCCTCTCGTCTTAAATTAATTTTATCTAGAGCCTCAATCTTCACCTCTGGATTATTCTGTAGCGTAACGTAGAAGTCAGATAACTGTTTTTCTAAGTAGGAATGATTCTTAAAGCCAAAACTCTCACATAGCGAATGACCACATCTTACAACATTATAGTCTAATGCATTGTCTGAGCTTGAGCATTTGTACTTGATACAATGTTTTTGATCTGGAAACTTAATGCAGTCACTATTATCCACCAAAAACTGAACGTGCTTTTTTTCACCATCATGCAAAAGATGCTTCACAAAAGATAGGTTATTCAGTGTCAGAATTAGTTTTTCTTTATCTGTATCTAGACGATAAACATAAGCAGCACTCTCTTGGATCTGCTCCTGGCAACATACGAGACTCATTAATTGTAAAGATGGAGGCACATACTTCTTGTTCAGCGAATACTTTTGAACACCTTCTTTGAGTTTTTCAAAAATACAGAGCTCCATTTCCTCTATGTTCAATAAGCCTATGTTTTCTTGCTTTTCTAGAACCGCTTCTAGAAAAGTTAAATAAAACTCTTGATACTGAAAATTACTTTTGAGATTTGATAAATCTTCATTTGAATAATACCGGATTGGAAATTCAATATTAAAACTCTCTGTCGGAAAAGATAGAATTACATTATAGGAATAAATATTTTCTATATTTGCAAAAGAAAAAATAATTACAACTACAAGTCTGGTTATAAAATTCATCTTGCTAGATTAGCATATCTTAAAAAACATAGTTTGTACTCCTCAAGAGTACAAACTTTTGTGTAAAAAATTTCAATTCTATGATTGAAATAACAGAAAGAACGATCTACTGTAAAAGTACAAAGGAGGCATTAATATGATTTCAAAGATGTTTATTCTTTTATCAATCGCCATCGCCCAATCTTCCATTGCAGGAAAATCATGCCTATTTGAAGGAGACTTCACTCTCTATGGACAAAAAGTTATTATCAAGGACTGCGCTTCTAACCAAGGAATTTCAGATGAA
>CAUJDY010000141.1 GCA_963169805.1 Bdellovibrionota bacterium
GAGCTGGACCAATTTTGCGTCATCACTGGTAACTCCTTGGTCACACAACAATTTTGCAACACTTAGGTGCCAGGCACTTGGAAACGTTTCCAAGTGCCTGGCACCTAGTAGAATAGAGGTTTCTTAACGATGAAAATTCACATAAACTAGCTGAGTTTAAAAAGTGAAAATATAAGTTTATGGGAGGACATCAATGAAAATAAGCATGAAAAAAACTATCGTTTACACACTTGCAGCCTTTTCTTTTCTTTTTGTGACCGGCTGCGGACCAAAAGTATTTAAAAAAGGTGAATACGATGAAGATATTGAGCGTACAAACTTGCTCAACGATAAATGGTCAGAAAGTGATATGCAAAAGGTTGTTAAAGATTTAGTAGGAAGTTTAACTAACCACTACACAATAGCAGGGGCAACAAAAGCTCCTGTTGTTATGGTCACAAAACTACAAAATAAAACAAGTGAGCATATTGATACTCAGAGTGTGATGGATATGGTTCGTGTGGAGCTTATGAACTCTGGAAAAGTTATGTTTGTGGACAAAGAAGCACGCGAGGATATTAAAGAAGAGTATGACTACCAAGCCTCTGGAGTTGTTTCAAAAGACACTCAGAAGAAAGGTGGAAGCCAAGTGGGTGCTGATTATATATTGAATGGACGATTGGATTCGATTGTACAAGAAGTGGGAAAAGATAAAACAGTCTATTACAAAGTAACACTCAATCTAACAAGTCTAGAGAAAAACTTGGTAGTTTGGTCTGGACATAAACAGCTAAGAAAAATCTATAAAAAGAAATCCGTTGGTCTCTAGAATATTCCTTTTTTTTCTTGTTTCGCTTTTGATGGGATGCTCAACAGCAATGAAGGATGTTGAGCGTTCGAACTATTGGCTTAAAGAAAAAAATTACGATAAAGCAATTGAGGAATTAAAACCCCTTTCTGAAAAAGAAAGTGATGATCAGCTGCTTTATCTTCTCAATCTGGGAATGGTTTACCACTTAGCTGGTAAGTGGGATGAAAGTATTCAAACACTTTTGAAGGCCGATGCAATTGCAGAAATAAAAGACTATACGTCTCTGAGTCGAGAAGCTGGCTCAATTTTGCTAAATGATGGAGTCTTGCAGTATCGAGGTGATGACTACGAAAAGGTTCTTATCCATATATATCTCTCCCTAAACTTCCTCATGAAGAACGACTTAGATGGCGCATTGGTAGAG
Source organism: Bdellovibrionota bacterium (assembly GCA_963169805.1). Taxonomy (GTDB): domain Bacteria; phylum Bdellovibrionota; class Bdellovibrionia; order Bdellovibrionales; family JAEYZS01; genus CAUJDY01. The sequence goes on from CAUJDY010000141.1 coordinate 1,215, forward strand.
GCAAGAAGAGTAAATGAGATTCTCCAAAGGTTTAGAGATGAAGCAAAAAGAAATTATGAACAAAATTCTTTTGCATTTTATTTGAGTGCTCTTGTTTGGGAGGCTAATAAAGATTGGGATGACGCATACATTGCTTATAATGATACATATAAACACTACAAAACAAATGATTATTTAAAAGAAGATTTGATCCGATCTTCCGAACGAGCCTCCAGAGAAGAAGAACATGCGAAGTGGAAAAAACTATTTGGCCAAAAAGCATTTTCTGTTGCGGCTGATAGAGATACCGGAGAGTTAGTTTTTATATACCAACAGGGTAAAGGGCCCGTGAAGCGTCCCAATCCTAGTTTTGATAAGATACCCAAGTTATTTCCTGTTTCAACAGTCGCAATGAGAGCTAGTATTGAAATAGCAGGTCAGACAGCTAAAACACAGACTATTTATAATTTGCAAGATGTAGCTATCAAATCGCTGGACGAGCAGTATGCACTTATTATCAGTAAGCGAATTGCGGGGTTGGCTACAAAATTTATTGTCTCAAAGCAGGTAGCAAAAAAAAATGAAGCACTTGGTATGGCTGCATGGATAGGTCTTAACTTACTAGATCAAGCAGATTTGAGACAATGGTCTAATTTGCCTGAAACCTTTCAAATAGCTCGTATTAGAGTTAAGCCCGGAGAGTACACTGTGCAAGCAAAAGCCTTAAATTATGAAAATAAACCAACCAGCGAAGCACAGACCTTTGAAAAGGTTAAGATTCAAAAAGGCAAAACCACTTTTCTCAACTGGCGCTCATTTGAATAGCGCTCCAGAAGAAGTCCAGATACTTAATTAATATAAATTTAAGTTTTATAGAGAAACGTAAATTTTTTTAACACGACTATGTGCATTTTTTTATTCTGAAAAATTAAAAATATGTCATAATTTTAGAGATGCAATTTATCCAAATCATTTTAGCAACTATTTTAGTAACTGTTTCTTTTTCCTGCGCGTCTTCAAAAAGCGTAAAAAGAGATCCTTCTTCATTGCAACAAGAGGTCAATGAGTGGGTTAAAAAATATAAAGAAGCGCGTAGCATATCACGTATTTCTACATCAAAATCTTGTGATTTGTTTAGAGAGTTAAAAAAAACAAATTCACCAAATAAAGAGACACAAGCGTTATTGAGTTTAAGAGAGAAGCAGACATGCGAGCCCGAAGGGTTTCACTTGGTGAATTTAGAAAAGTGGCTTAAAAAAGACGCGGTGTTTTTTGGATTGAGGCATACAGAAAGGAAGCCAGAGTCTTTTTTAAAATACTACGAGGCTTACCAAGAGCTCGATACTCTTGAAAGAGGAGAGGTTGAATTTTTAGAAAGGTATCGGCTTGTTAAGAGTGCCCATGAAGCAGCCAAAAGAAAAAAAGATACAAAGAGCCTGGAACTACTCAGAAAAAATATGCCGTTGTTTTATGTGTTAGACCAGTTGACTGTACCAGAGGACTCTTTGTTTGAGGCTGCGTATGGCTTAAGAATGATTCGAGAGTTTGCGAAAGCGAAAAAAATCTATGGTCAAATTATTGATTCTTCAAAAAAAGAATTAGAAAAAAATCAGAACAAAAAAGAAAAAATATTATTGTACTCAAAGCTTTCACGCGCCTATGAGTTATTAAGAGTATGTTACAGAGTAGAAGAAAACAAACAGCAAGGTATTGTTGTGTCCAAGAAAGCTGCGCAATATTTGAAGTCAGTTTATGAGAAGAATAGAACAAGAGAGTATGCAACACCCTACACCAACCATGTGGTTCAGCTTGCACGAGATACCTGGACAGAAGGACGCCGAGACGAGGGCAGAAAGTTACTAGAGGATACCTTAAAAGTAGTTAAAAAGTCTGCAAGTCTTGATCAGGTTTACTGGGTTTTAGGCAGAATGAAACAGGAGGAAAATAAATTTGAAGAATCTATTGAGTTATTCAGAAAAGCTCTTGAGGTAAATGAAGATAAGGAGTTCGGTCTAAAGCTTCAATGGTTGATTGCCTGGAATCTTAAACAGCACGATAAACAAAAGGAAAGTTTAGAAGAGTTTGAGAGGCTCGCTAAGATGGCTAAAAGACAACTCAATGATGTGAATCAATACAAAGCTTTGTATTGGCAAGCTCAAATATTGAAATCTCAGGGTGAAGAGAATAAGTATAAAGATATATTAGAAGATATTTCTGAAGATAATTTTTTCGGCTACTATGGAAGACTGTCTGCTCTAGAGCTTGGGGATGCTTCACTTTTTAAAACTCGCAAAAAAGAACCAGAAAAGTATGAAGATCAAGTAAGTCGAGAATTTTTAGATAAGATAAGAATTTTAAAATTAATAGATGAGATGGACGTTTTATCCTCGCTTATTCAGTATGAGTGGAGAGATTTGTCGCGCTCACAAAGAAGTTCATATTCAAAGAAGAAAGAGTTTGCTTTTTACTATCATTACGCTGAACTGTATAAGCAAAATCAGCAATTTATAGAGATATTTAGTTATGATGACAAACTAGATTTATATAAAGACCATCCTTATTTCTTTTTTCCGTACCCTCATCAAGAGTTGATCAAACACCATACTTCCAAAATGAATGTTCCAAAAGAAATTGTATATTCTTTGATGAGGCAGGAGTCCTTGTTTGATCCAAAGGCGCGTAGTCCAGCGGATGCCTTTGGATTATTACAGCTGATTCCTCGAATAGCGAGATTGTATGAGAAGCAGGCTGGAGTCGTATTTGAAAGGCACGAAGATTTATACAATCCAGAGGTTATTGTTCCGTTGGGGGTAGCACATTTAGCAAAGCTTATGGCACTTTATCATGGCTCAATGCTCTTAACGGCAGCTAGTTATAATGCCGGGACTATACCAGTAAATGGCTGGCTCAAATCAAAAGACTCACGAAATGTGTTTGAGTTTGTTGAGAACATTCCCTATGCAGAGACAGAGGCCTATGTAAAATTAGTATTTAGGAACTTATCGTTTTATTCATTCTTTGATGAACAGCTTACTCCTGAACAAAGAATTGGCTTTTTAAAGAACTATTTTGTCTTCAAGCAAGATGTTGTTGCACATCAAGAGCCTAACCCTTAAATCAGTTGACTAGTTTTGAATCTCAAGAGAATTTTAAAGCTTGATAGTTTCAAGCAACTTTCTTGATGGTGGTGATAAGTGAAAAAAGTATTTTGGACAATTTTTTGTTTTATTTTTCTCGTCGGCGGATCTGTTGCCTTTGTTAAATGGTACAAATACATTTTTGCAAGAACTGTGCATGGAGTAATTGTTAGTGTAGAGCGACCAGCAGCTCCCACTGCACTTGTAGGCGTTGGAGCTGGCGTGGATAGTGCAACTGCAGCCCTGTTTTCTTTTGCAGTAGCTATCAAGGAAAAAAGCGGAGAAATCGTGACAGCATCTACGGAAGATCGTCAGTGGGCTGTTGCACAAATAGGCCGCTGTGTAGAAGCTAAATATTACCCATATCCACCATGGAATTTTGAAAAATCAGGTACTTATCATGATGCAAGATTACTTAAATTATACGACTGTGGTCAGCCAATAGAGGAACCAAAAGCAGAATCTGCTCCATAAATATCGTGCATAGTAGTCTCTATGTACATAGAGACTTGCCGCGGGCACATCAGAGCTTGTCTTTTAGCAACGGGTAGTAGAGATCTTCTTCTAAAGGTATTGCAAGGCTTTCTGTGTTAGGGGTATCGCAGAAAATAACTGATTTACAGCGAATAATTGCAAGAGGCTTGGATTCATTTGATTCACCCATTAGAATGGTAGCTGCGGCAGCAAGTGCATCGGCCCAATTCATGGTTGTATACTTTAACTCTCTGTCAAATAGGTCGGTTGCT
>CAUJDY010000142.1 GCA_963169805.1 Bdellovibrionota bacterium
TAGGCGACTGTGTTGTGTATTTTATAGATAAGTATGGCGACAAAACCATTTATGATGATGATTTTAACTACATTGGCCCTAAAGAGGTTTTTGGGTTTGGGTTTAAAGTTATTGATCATATGACAAACAATGTTCCTCGCAATGAAATGCAAAAGTGGTGTGATTACTACGAAAAAATATTCAATTTTAAAGAGAAAAGATTTTTTGATATTAAGGGTAAAAATACAGTATTGATATCAAAATTAATGATGTCTCCTTGTAAGAAATTTTGCATCCCGATCAATGAGCCAACAGATTCAAAATCACAAATTCAAGAGTATATCGAAGAGTACAAAGGCTCTGGTATTCAGCACGTTGCACTTTTGACAGATAAGATTATTTCTTCTGTAGAAAAGGTGCGTTCAAATGGCGTTCGCTTTTTAGAGACCCCAGATACATATTATGAAATGATTTCGAGTCGTCCTTTTAAAGTGAAAGAGCCAATCGAATCTTTAAAAAATTTAAAAATTCTAGTAGATGGAGATGCAAACGGATATTTGCTGCAAATTTTTACACAAAATCTTTGTGGTCCCATCTTTTTTGAAGTGATTGACCGTAAAGGACATGATGGATTTGGAGATGGAAATTTCCAGGCTCTCTTTGATGCGATTGAGCTCGATCAACAAAGACGAGGTGTTTTATAATCCCGTCTCTCTTAACTCTTGAGCAAGCTATGCAGCGGGCTCATGATGAGGCTCTTAGAGGATGGGGGCGTGTGAGCCCTAATCCTCTTGTAGGTTGCACAGTTCTAAACTCAAAACATGAACTGATTAGTACGGGTTATCATGCAATGTACGGACAGGCTCACGCAGAGGTTCATGCTCTCCAAAAGCTTTCGCGGACAGATCTAGATGGGGCTCATGTTGTTGTAACTCTTGAGCCTTGTTCACACTATGGAAAAACACCTCCATGTGCAAAGCTATTATCAGAGTTGCCAATTGAATCTGTAACGTATGCCGTTTTAGATCCGAATCCTCTGGTAGCCGGTAAAGGATTGGATTTTCTTAAAAAAGCAAACAAGAAGGTTGTTTTTCTGGAATCTTACCAAAGGAAATGTTTTCAGTTAGCAGAAACATTTCTTTATCCGATGAAATATCAAAAACCATTTGTAGCAATGAAAGTTTCTATGAGTGAAGATGAAGCTATAGCTCTTGCTGAATCAGATGAGCGACTGATTTTGAGTAATGAAACTGCTCTCATGCATGTGCATTATTTAAGAGCACAGTACGATGCTATTTTAGTAGGTAAAAACACAATCTTAAAAGACAATCCAAAGCTTAATATACGTCATCCAGACTTTTTAGATAAAGAAAACAAAGTCGTAATATTAGATACAAAAGGTGAGTTGAGATCGCAGAAGCATCTAAATATTTTTAAGTATCACAAACCAGAAAACATACTTTTTATTTCTCAGAAATCGGATGCAGAGAATGTCATTGCTTGTCCACTAAAGAATAGTGGTCAAATGGATTTAGACGCCGTATTAAAAATTTTGTTTGAAAAGGGGATTCGCAGCCTGTTCGTTGAAGGCGGAGCTGCGGTTTACCGAAGTTTTTTAGAGCAGAGTATTCCGCAGAGATTTTATATTTATAAAACACCACATAGACTATTTGAGAAAGGTCTTCACTGGTGTGGAGGAATTGCAAGTGTAGAAAGTTTAAACCTTACAGAGGTGTCGACTCTTCAGTTGGGCGATAACTTGTTACGGACAGGAGTTTATGGTAGCTACTTACCATGAATTATGTGGGGATTTTCTTTTTTATCTTTTGCTTCGTTTTTTCAAATGTAACTTTTGCTGAATATCCAAAGTGTGTTCGATATTTTTCTGTTTCAACATTTCAAAATCAGGAAGTAATTTCTAAGACATCTATTGTTACTTTTCGTGGTTTTATAGCTACATCTCAAATACCTGTTTATTTAAAAATCGAGAGGCCAATTAAAGAACCTAATAGATGGGTTATTCTCATTCATGGACTTCTAGATTCACATCGCGCTTGGAATGATATGGTACCTTATTTTTTGAAGCAAGGTATTGGCGTTGTAAGGCTTGATCTGCATGGACACGGAAAGACGTTTTTTAAGCAATATGAGTCAACGTTGAGTTCTCATTCAGAACATTTCAAAGTTCCCTACGAAATAGACTACAGGGAGAATGTAGACTTGGTCGTAGAAATATTAAAATACTTGGAAAAATTTGGAGTTCATAAGCCTACTTTGATAGGTCACTCAATGGGAGGGGCGATAGCATTGGCTGCTTCTCAGAAGGTGGCAGAAATTAGTTCAAAAGTCATACTGATAGCTCCGTATGTTTATCGTCTTGAAAGAAGAGCTTTGGAAAAAACGTTTTCCATTTTTTTTTGGGGCTTCAATAGTTTCTTTTTTGATCTTATGCCAGCGTTCTACAGAGATTTTGTAGAGAGGTGGATGATGGATTATTTCTCAGATCCCGTTATGTATGAGCACTATCAAAAATTTGCTACAGAAAAAGTTTTAGAGGCAAACGCTCATTTGACTCCAGAACAGATTAAGAAAGTTATTCGTTACCATATTAAATCTGGAATTGCGACAACCAAAGGCTTAAGAGATTTTGATGGAGTAAGGCTTGCAAGAAATATGGATTCAAATAAAGACTTTCTCATTTTGATAGGATCTAAGGATGAGCTTCTCGATCTAGCGTTAGAGCAAAAGCTAGCAGATGCGCTTCCCAGAGCCAACCTGCAAATTATTGAAGACGCCGGCCATATGCTTATCAATGATCGACCAGCAGAGCTCGTAGAGCAGATTCGTGATTTTTTAGATGACTAATTTGTTAGAAAGACGAATTCCTTCTTCAATAAAATATCCCATGTCCCTATTATTTTTAGCGCAAAACTCAAGTTCTTTTTCTAAGAGGGGAGTCCATGCGGGGACATTTTTAAACTGCTTTGCAAGTTCGAGAATTTCTAATTTTAA
>CAUJDY010000143.1 GCA_963169805.1 Bdellovibrionota bacterium
GAGGAATGATGATACATCTGTCTTGGCGTGAAGACCAAAATGGCATTTGTAAAACTAAATCTCCTAATAGAATAAATCGAGAAGAATTGAGTTTTGAAAGGGTCGACATAAGATTTTGGTTTTCAAGAATTTCATCGGGCCGATGAATAAGGTAAACTACTGGAAAAATAGAATCAAAGGATTCATTAAGAATATCTAGATCTTCACTTGCAGACTGAGGTGCTCCATGAATTTGGGCAATTCCTGCTGTAAAGGGGGGGGCCTCATTAGAAGAAATTCCAATTCTATGAAACCCTTCAGAAATAGAATTGGTAAAACGAGCGAGAGTCGTGGCTCCCCAGATTTTTAGATTCATTTTACTCCTGGTAACTTCTTTTAAGCAGGCTTAGCATTTTTATGGCTTATACTTAAGAGCAAAGCAATGTTCATTTTATGTGATCTACAATTAGCTTTTTATTTTCAATTTTCATGGCTGAATTGAAAAATCAATGTAATTTATAACATTAAATTTTAATCCAGTCGACTCCGAGATACATTACCTCCTCTGAAGGAGAATCTTCGACAATTTTTGCAATATTAGAAATGGCCTCTAGGAGAATAGTTCGAACTTTTGGTAGATCTTTTTTGGATATTGAAACTGGCGCAGTAAATGCAAGATCCTCTAAACTCATTTTTTCAAGTAAAATGAGAGATTTTGAGCGCCAGTTTTGATGATGTCTAACTACTAAGGCCGAGTGAGCATCAATGTGTGTGTTCTTGTCTGTTCTAATATACTTGTTACCTGAAGTTTTACAGAGCCCACGCGACGTTAAAAAATCAAGAATCTCTTGAACACGTGAAACAGACAAATCTAAATATCGAGCGATGTCTTCTGTTTTTTGAAAATTAACAATTCCAGTGAGAAGACGAACGAGGCAGTATTGCCAACTTGAATAGAATAAAGCTTTATCCTGATCTGTGAGTTGGTGAGACTCTGGTACATGACTTTTAACTTCATTAGCTTGTTTTTTTAATTGTTGAAGTTGCCTGATGTAAATCGTCTTCAGCGTTGGGTTCCCAGCGCGCTCTATTTGAACTAGTTTTAAAAAATAATCGGTTTCTAATGGACTCAATCCCATGTAGCCACACAGAACAGCTGCCTGCTCCTCAGTAAAACATTTATGATTATTGAGCACTTGACTAACAAGTGTTGTATGCATGTTTAAAGCGCTAGAAATTTTTCGGTAAGCTCCCCTTCCTTTAGCGCGTGCCCAAGATTGAATATATATCCGAAAATCTGAAATTGCGAAGAGAGTGTCAGTTGAATGTTTACCCATAGGTTAACTTTATATTAGTTTATTAGAATAATAAACCCTATTTTTCAAAATATTAATTAGATAATATTCAGTAGAGTGACAAGGTAAGTTAAACGTGCGAAGGGAGTAGTTATGAAGTTCATTAAATCCATTTTTTATCTATTTTTGCTAGTGAGTTCTTTTCCTATAAGCATCGTAATGGCCTCTTATGGTGGCATGGAGAGCGGTGGCGGCATAGGCGTTTTATGTAAAAATGGACCTAACGAAACTCTGCAATTACTAGATATTTGGGAAGCGGAGAACGTTTACCAATTTGGAACTCCCAAAGATCACGGCTCCATTGATAGGAATGTAACCCAATGGGAGCGTGAGTGGACTGAAGCTCAAGGAGGAATATATGATCCCCATCTTTATGATATAAAAAAACAAGTAACTAGAATATTCGTGCCTGTATCAATTATTTCTCTTACTAATGATTTTTCTACATGGAGAGCTCTTCCTGTAAATTGTCAGTATATTCAAATTGCTAAATTTATAGATCCACCCAATGGAACAAAATTAGAGGACCTATGGGATAAATCCAAAATTCAAATTGTGATGTCTCTCTACCGAAAGCTAGATAATGTCAATAAGGCAGCTCTTCTGCTTCATGAGTTTAACTATTTTGGTATTAGGTTCCAAGCTAATGGACGAGCTTTACCATTTGGTTCTGATGATGCTAGAATTTGGGTTGCTGCTGAAGCGACTGGTAATTCTAAGCTAGTGGCTCCAATGGCGCCTGCGAGTACAGTTTGCAATTTTACGATTGATGGAAGCAACGAATTTATCCATCATTTCTATGCTCAAAATGAGTTTAACTATGATGGTATTCGCGGAGTTAGGTTCTACTTTGCTTGGATCAATGGGTATGTACTTCCTCTTAAAGCAACTTTTTTTGTACCTGGTCTCTCTGAAGCAGATCTTCAATCAGGTTTTCTATCTGCACCAATTGATATTAATGTTAGTTATGATGTGAAATTTCCGAATGTGACTTTACAATTATTTAAAATTCGACTTCAAAGATCAGGAGATTCTAAAAAACCACTTAAACTCATTCCTTTAGATTCAAATAACAATATGATTGTTAATGGTGAATGCAGGTGAAAATGACAGCTCTTATCTCTTTACAAAAAAAGAGGATTATATTCTCAATTGTAATCTTCTTTTTTTCTCTGTTATCATTTCAAAGTTTTGGAGATGATTTAGATCATAATTTATTTAACTCTATCTTAGGACAGTGGAGCTACTCAACAGGGCGCTGCCTCAGTGGTGTTTCGCTGCAGTGGCCTCCAGAGCTTTCTCCCAAAAAAACGGTGATTAGGATTGAATTCCGAAATGATCTAACTTGGCGTCGTGAGATCTTTAAAATGAACTCCTTGTCGGTTGTGCAAGAAGGCAGCTTTTCAATTAATATGTCAACTCTTTATACTCGAATTACAAAAGCTTGTTGGGATTTGGAGTCCAAACAAGGAATATGTAGTGAGACAGAAACCCCAGAAAGCAAGGCTGAGATGATAACAATGCAAGGCCAACAAATTTGGCTGTTATCAACTCAAGGAGTTCGAAGCGGTCTATGTCCAGCAAATGACATAATCATCTTAAGACTTACTAGATAAAACGATATTTAAACTACTTTATTTTAAGTTCACTGATTGCCATAAAATTATATTCAATTGATTAAAGAGAGGCATTGCCATAGGAATGCTCTCTTTCCTGTTGTATTTAGAACTCTAATAGACTTATAAATAAACTCAAACAAGCTTTAAATGAGGTCTTGAAGGTGGGGTGGGTGAAGGATCATCTGGGTCATTCTCCGGCAGATGATCCTTATTAGAATCTGGTGATGAAAGCTGTTCTTTGATTGCTTCCTCTTCCTTTTTCATAGCCATTTTTTCAGCATGTATTGAGCCGTGTGAGCATTTTGCAATGATAGCGCACTGTTTGTAGGAGATGCCACTTTTTAAAAGCTTACGAATTAAATCAGAATCTCGTAGTTTTTTTCTTCCAAGTTGTCGACCTTTCGCACGAGCATTTGCTAATCCAGCTTTAACTCGTTCACGAATTAACTCACGCTCAAGCTGAGCCAGAGCCCCTAAAATTGTGAAAAGTGCGATTCCCAAGGGAGTATTTGTATCTAAACTTTCTGTGATGGAATTAAACCTTACGTTTTTTTCTTTGAATTTTGAGAGGGCTTTGAGTAAGTGGCTAGTCGATCTGGCAAATCTACTAAAACTAAAAACAATAACTTGTTCAATTTGATCCTTTTCCACCATATCCATAAGACGATTAAGGGCGGGTCTATTTTCTACAGCACCACTGATACCTTCATCTGTGAAGATTGCATAGTCTTTGACATCATTTCTTTCGCAAAAAGTTTTCAGTGAACGGATTTGACTTTCCATACCGCCAGTTTGGTCTAGCGTGCTCACTCTGACGTATAGCGCGTTAATACGACTCATTCATTACCTCCAATAAAAATAAATTTTAAAAGGAGGCTATAAAATCATTGAATATAAAAAGTTTAGAAAGATATCACTAAAAGAAGATACGATATAAATCATCCGTAATTTCGGATGATTTTATTTTTTATTTTGAACGGGTTTGTGAATATCACTCCAAAGCATCCTTGAAAACTTGCCCCACGAAACTTGCTCATGCTGATGAGCAAGAGCCGCAGCTTTTGCCATTTGGTAAGTGAGATGAATGAATCCGCTGGTGAGTCCCATTACAAAAGATAATCTTAAAATCCATTGCAGAAATTTAATTGGGGCAGTCAATTTTGAACTCCTTGAATATTGTATTTTTCAATTTCTTCCTTAATTTCTTTTTCAATCTGATTTTTCTCCAATTCCGTCAAATTCAATTGAGAAACTCCGCACTTACGAATGGTTCGAATACTTACCTGAATGGTGGACCGACACATTCCAAATTCACAAGAAATTCTTGGTATCGTCATCTTTTTGATCCAACGTAGTCTTGCCAGCTCATTTAAATCAATTTTGACGCCATTCCATCGCTTCAGAACGCTTTTAATTGCTTCTGGTGGTTCGACTACTTGTAGCTTCGCTCCACCAATTTGAATGCGGTACGAACACCCGCACTCCTCACCGCCAATTGATTAGACCCATTTTTTAAAGAAGAAATTCCACCACTTACAGCGTATAACTTAACTTTGATTCCGTCCTCTTGGACTATAATTTGATGAATCAGATCTTTTAGTATTTCTGATTGCAATGAAACATCAGCCTTCTCAAATCCTATTTTAAACGATTTGAGAAGCATAAATACCGAACTCAAGTCCACAACACTGCCACCCCCATTGCCTAATCTAGAACCATGTTGTTCTGTTTTAAAATTAGAAATGGTTAACTCCAACTTTTCTAACTCTTCCTGAAATTCCTTTAATTTTCCTGTCAAACTCTTACGTATAGTTTTATCTTCCTCTTCAGAAATTGCCTCAAAAAGATTATCGACTTTGAGCTTTAATTTTCGATGCTCATCTACTTTAACTTCCAATAATTTCTTTTGTTGTTAAACTTGAGCTTTATGTTCACTCAAAGTCCATTTAGCCATTTCTTTGATAAGGCTTCTATAGATTTGGCTCTTAAGAAGTTTATCTGAATGAATGAATGATTTTTAGAGTTACAAAAAAAGTTTGGCTCTCTGATTTTTTGGATCCTAGTTGTTGCACTGTTGGCGCAAAGATAAGCATGGTCCTTATAGCGGACGAGGATTCTTTTTATTCAGCGGCGGAATGGGTAATTTAAATTCACAGGTTTCATGGGGCTCTTTGCGAATTGTAGCACTGCACACAGGCGAGTTTAGGACACGGGAAATCAAGCGCCGTTCGAGCTGACAGGGTTTTTCGGTGATACTGGCTGCTGCTTCGATCGGACAGTGGCATTCCTGCAATGAAACTTGTGAGCCGTGGCGAGACACTCGTGACCGCGGCATGAAGCCTTCCTTTTCCAACTCGTCTTTGAGAACTTCCAGGCGCGTTTCAAAATCATCTTTCCTTTTTTTTAGTAGACGCTCCTGAATGGCATCAAATCTCTGCTGCCAATAGTTTTCAAAAAAGTCATTAACGATTTGTTCATGACCAGAATCGATTAGAAACTTCAGAAGTGAACTCAAGAGCTCCGCATCTTTTGAAGGAAAAAGCCTGCCGGCAGCTGACGTTAACTGGAAAACCAAACGCGGACGTCCCCGCTCAGAGGGTTGAAAGCTCCGTACTACCAAGCATCGTTTTTCCAAAGACAAAAGAGTTCTTCGCACCGCCGTTTTGGCAAGTCTCAGGATGGAAGTCAGATCATCCACGGAAAGAGAGCCTTTTTTCTTTAATTGCGCCAATATTTTGTCCTGTTGGTCTGATAAAAGCTTCATTTCTAAATTCTACAACATTTGGCGGATTAAAAACACACAATTGTGTCTAAAATTGAAAATCTAGTTGTAGCGCGATATTATTTGTAGAGGGAGGTATTTGTATGGAAGCAAATCAGCAATATATTTCAAGAATTCAAATTATCGACTATGACTGTGGATTGATCATGGAGGCCATAAGGCGACTTATCGATGGCACTTGGCAGTTGAATGACGAAGACCGATCGTATTCTTGGGAACTCTTTCCGAAAATCCGGGATTCATTAATAGAGCATGTTAGATTTGAGGAAGAAGTCGTTTTTCCAACACTTCCCTTGGCAGAGCAAGCGCGCCACCGCGCCGATCATCGTCGCTTACAAGCCCAGCTATGGTCGGTTGAACGAGCTTTGACTGAAATGAAAGCCGAGTACTTCCATGACCTCCTTGGGGAGCTTCAATTGATGCTTCATGCGCACCACAATGATTTTGCACCCATGTTAAGGGATGGCAGCGCTTGTTGCGGCTCATGCAATGCTGAAGAAAATATTTTGGCTCGTGCACAGCTCAAGAATTTATAGAAAGGGAGGGTTTTAATGTAAGGGAGGATTTTAATGAATGCCATTCGGGCCAAAGACAAGTTCCAGTTGCCCCATGTCTTCAATAGCCTCCACTTGAGATTTTACAGCCGCAGCGCGGGCTCGGTTCAATTCTACGACAGCATCCAGAATTTCAG
>CAUJDY010000144.1 GCA_963169805.1 Bdellovibrionota bacterium
GCTTGAAAAGGATATTCCTGAAATTAAAAACTCACTCATTTCATCGCTAACAAATATAAATCCTAGTCATTTAATGGATCGTAACCTGTGGAATTTTGAAACATGCTCCAGATTGTAGCCCTTCCCATTGGAAATACAGAAGATATCACTTTGCGCGCTTTGAGGGCTCTCAAGCAAGCCGATGTGATTATAGGTGAGGAACGTAAGGAATTGATTCCGCTGCTGAAGGGTTATGAAGTTGATATTCATGCCAAGCAGATTGAGTTTTTAAACGAACATTCTGAAAAATCAGACATCCAGGCTTTAGGGGATCTTTGTAAAACAAAAAATGTTGTATTGGTTTCGGATTGTGGGACGCCTGTTTTTTGTGATCCAGGGGCACAGTTGATTCAGTATTGCCGCCAAAACTCTGTTGAGATGACAACTCTTCCTGGCGCGTCTTCTTTGATGTCGTTGTTGAGTTTATCATCTGAAAAACTTAATAAGTTTTATTTTTATGGATTTTTGCCAAGGGAAAAAGAAGAGCGTATGAGAGAGATTCATAGGCTTTCAAAGATAAAAGAACCTGTTATTGTGATGGATACTCCCTACAGATTTACAGCCACAGTTGAGCATTTAGCGGCCGTAATGCCAGGACGAAAAGCTCTTATTGCTGCGGACATGACTTTGCCTACAGAAGCAATTCTGGAAGGAAATCTAAAGGCTTTAGCAGCCAAAACCAAAGATCAAAAAAAAGAATTCATCCTCCTCCTCTACTAGGTACCAGGTCGCTTTTCCGAATTGTAGGGGTTATTTTTGATCTGAAGAGTAAACTCTTCATTATTAATAAAGACTAGACTCAAGCGCGCTATAGTTTTTTGAAGAGGAATATTTTGAAAGTTTAAAAATTTTTCGCTTTAAAGCTGCCGACATTTGCTCTCTATGTACATGGAGGGGCTCTGTATTAATCCAATCAAGAATTGAATGATCGTAAGTATCGTTGAAAAGTACAGTATCTTCGCTTACTGGAATATGTAGCTTTGAAGATCCAGACAATCCATGAAGCGTTGAAAAGCAATAATCCTCAGCCCTTCTACAGATTCCCGCCTCTACAGGGTTTCTATACACATACTTATATGCATTCATATAGTGATGGTATTTTTCGATTAGCGTACGGTGGTACCGGCTTCCATAAACCTGATTGATTCTTTTTGATAAATCATTGATGGAGTTGCTTGTTTGCTTCATAAAATATTGCATACTCTCACTAATATTATTATCTGGAAATGAAGCTAACAAATGAAAATGGTTGCTCATCAGTACAAAACTATGAATTTTCATATTATAGGCAAACTTACAAAAATAAAGCCAATCTTCATAGACTCTCCATACCTCATCAAGAGGCAGTGAATACCAGTCTTTATTGTGACATCTGGCACTTATATGGTACGGAAAAACATCAGATCTTATAAAAGGGGATCTAGCCATAATAGTTAGTTTAATATGCAACTAGTGCCAATCTCTTATCTGTAATTTATGATTGAGCGAATCTAATTGAATCACGGCGGTCCCGAATATCGGATAATTTTTCGGAACAGAGATGAGGTTTAAATCACTGTTAAGAAAATAGTTGATGTAATCTTTTCTGCTCAGATCAAAAATAACCCCTACAATTCGGAAAAGCGACCTGGTACCTAAGAGAGGAGTTGGTTGCGGGAGAGGAATTCGAAAGTTTTTGAGATGGTCTTTTGAGAGATCTTTTGTTTTTTTCTTAAAATAGAAAGTATGGTGTGTCCTTTTTTAAGAAGCTCAAAAATATTGTACTCTTGAAGTGTAATAGGCTCGACTTGCAACCCTTCTTGATTTCTAAAAATAGCGAGATACGTTGTAGCGCGTTTGATTTTTGTTTTATGGATCGTCCAATTACTTTTCATAAGATGAAGCGTTGGGGATATTTTAAATTTGTATGCAAAAATATCTTCGGGATTTTTAAACTTTAATTGATTAAAATCAATTGGCGTTGGCGCTATTGTATATGAAGCCAAGCATTCCAACCACTCAAGCTCTGCGAGATCAGTTAAATACTTTTTGTCTTTAACTTTTTGTTTTACAAATTGAGGAAAGTGCATGCTCACACATGCAAGACTTTTATATTTTGATGGATATTTTTTTAAAAATTCATAAATAAAATCTTTATCTTTTTTGATGTGCTTAAATGTTTTTGGAAAGTCATCTTTTAAAGATTCACTCATGCGAATGATGTAGCCATTCTGGTAGACGGCGAGTCTTTTTGCTTTTGTAAAGTTGAGATCTTCTTTTAAGGGAAGTGATCTCAAATAAAGTGCAGCCTGCTCAGGCTTGAGTTTGATCGCCTGTTGTAAGCTGACCTGTAGGTCTTTGAGTTCTTTCATTGTACTTCCTTTGAATTTCATCAATTTTTAAAACTTCTTTTTCTAATTCTTCCCAATCGGGAATGTTAGAGTCTCTTTCGATCATGCTTGAGTAAGAACCTAAATTTTGTACCGTCCACTCGAATAAATCCCAAACTTCTTTGCAAACAGGTGTGCTGTGAGTGTCTATAAGATACCCCTCCTTTACAGCGTGTCCTGCTAAATGTATTTGTGCGATTCTATTTTTAGGAAGAGAGAGTAAAAACCTTTGAGGATTAAAATTATGATTGATGGAACTCACATAGACATTATTCACATCCAAAAGCAGGCCGCAGTCTGCTTTTTGTAAAAGCTCAGATATAAATTCCCACTCTGTCATTTCTGAAATACTGTACTCAAAGTAACTAGAGACGTTTTCAATTGCAATTCGCTCCCCTAAAATATCTTGAATTTTTTTAATACGATCCATGAGATATTTTAAGTTTTTTGAAGTAAATGGAACTGGCATCAAGTCATGCAGATTTTCTTGATTGACACCTGTCCAACAAAGGTGGTCCGAAATAAGAATCGGCTTAATAATATTTTTTAAATCTTTTAGGCGCTTTAAATAGTTTATATCCAGAGCATCTGCCGAGCCAATGTTCATGGACACTCCATGGAGTGCAATCGGAACTTGTGAGCTTAATTTTTCAAGAGATTGAAGTGCTTTAACTTGAAAACCATTTTCCCATGATAGATAGTTTTCAGTGACAGCCTCCATCCATTTAACAGAAGCCGGTATTTCTTTAAGAAAGTGTTGAATATGTTTACTTCTGAGTCCAACTCCGGGGCCGTAATCTTTAAAAAGCTTCACAGATCCCTCTCAGTTAAAAGATTAAAATAGCTCGTTACCCTAGTCTTTAACGATATACTGGCTAGGGCAACGAGAATGGCAGTGCGCCAAATTACTTCTTAGGTTCACCTTGGCCACAGCTGTTTCCACAACCGTCTTTGCTTTCACAGTGGTCTGCACCTTTGCAGTGAGCTTTGTCTTTAGCTTTGTCGCCGCCGCATTTAGCCTTATCTCCGCCACACTTGTTTGCTTTGTCAGATTTTCCTGGCTTAGCAGCTGGCTTTTTTCCGTGATCGTCAGCTAGAGCGTTTTGCCCTGCAATTAATCCAGAAATAATAGCACCAGCAATAAGTAACTTTGAATTCTTCATGGAACCCCCATTTGTTTGTTGTTGGTCGATTCTGACATACATGACTTCGCTGAATAAACAAAAAAGTTACAAACACTCATATCTAATATTAGGATAGTCTAAAGTCTGGCTGAGAATGAAAACCTATTTATTTTCGGATGCTTGACAACTTTCGATACAGCCACATCATGGTAGCCCCAAAGATCCACCAAAAGACAAACTGAATAAAAAAAGGCCAAGGAGTAATGTCTCCCTTTGAGGCGTAGGGGTACATCAAAAAGCATGTCATAAACACAAGGGTATCTATAATTTTTGTGATTGTATTTGGTGTTTGAATATTTGCCACAAATGAAATGTGAAGAACCAAAACAAACAACCACACCCACGCCACGAGCATGCTTTCAAAAACCTTCACAAAGAGTTTTTTAATGTTCATGTAGTAAGTGTATTACTGTTTTTGAGCAACGGGAACAGGATTTCTATAAAGCAGGGCTTCCCAGGAGGCAATAAAGCTAGATTGCCCCTGAGAATCAGCGTTATCGCGGCCAGTAATAGACTCCGTGTAAGCTAAGTTCTCGGTGGACCTTAAATTAGTACGAGCATTTTCATATGAAGCTACATACTTATGCTCTTTGAGAAGCTCTCTAAAAAAGAAAATTCTCTGTAATTCGAAGGAATTCACATCAAGATCTGGAGCATGAGCATCTCTAAACTTTTGAAAATCAGAAATGGCACGGTTGACGTGAGTTTGACCTCCGTTATACCCCGCTATAGCTCTTCGAATATCATCTCGCTCTTGTGCTGTATATTGGCTCCACTGTTTTAAAGAGGGTGGTTGAGTTTTGTTAGAGGACTTAAATTTTTCAAGATAAATACGTATACCTTCTCGTGCATTAACGACCGGATTTTCAAGGCACTGTAATCCAGAATTTGACTTCATCTCATCAAGAGTTGCAATTGCAAGGCGAGATCTTTGCGCTTCTGTACACAATTCAAGGGAGGCCTTCTTGCTCCCTATATTAATTTGAAAGGCTCCAAAATTAGCATGTCCTTTATCAACAGCTAGGCATCGCCCCGAGGACTCTTGAGTCATAATTCCAAGCATGACTTCTAATGGAACATTACTTTTCTCTGCTTCGGCTTTTAAAAAGAGTTTATAATCCTGAAAGTTAACTCCTTTACAAGTAGCTTCAAAATTTGCAATCACTTGTGCTGTGTTTTTCGTGGAACGATAGCCATTAGACAGAGTTTCCACCTGCTGCAGATAATCTTTTGTAAGTCCATACAGTTGAGCAATAGAAGGTGCTATTTTGGGTGTAGGGTCTTGTACTTGGCATCCCGTGCAATCAGCTTCAGTCGTCGGAGAGGCCTGCTGGCGAATGGGTTCTTCATTTGTGTAGACGTAGCTATCCACATCCTCTCGAGTTACAAAGGAGAGCCCATTCTCTCGTTCTGCAAGATATCCTAATGCCATATGAAATTCATGTCCCTCGAATTGCTTTTTGAGATTACTAGGAACACTGATAATTTTAACGCGCGTGAAGTATTCTTGTTTTTGCTCTCCCGTAGATGTTGTGAATTGATATAAACTAACATCTTGTCTGAGCCATCGAATAAGAGCTTTTTGCGGATCTTCACCTTCACGCAGATCTTTAAGGTATTCGTCAGGGATTTGAACAATCGTTCCTGCGGGCAAAGTCGTTTGCCTTTTCAGTGTTTTATTGCCCGCATTCAGGTGAATATTCATATTCTTCTTAATTTCAATTCTGGCAGCAAAAATAGGGGCTGGAAATGCAAGGGATAGCACCAGGGTGACTGATAAGGTTTTAAAAAAAGAGTGTCTAATAATGAGACGGTTTTGCACGAGTCCCCCTGTATTGCTTTAAAGCACGTAATATGCCATGTTTAAACGTTTATGGGGCTTTAGAGCCTCTAAAATCGCTACTTACCCATTCATCTGTCAAAAAGATCAGCGCAATCAAATTCCTCATTATTAATCTCGCTCTTTGTTCAAGGTTTTGTTAAAAAGAGGTTATGAAATGGACAACTTTAGAGTCACAAGAAATTATTAAGCTAGGTTACTTTCGATTGCGAAAAGATAAGTGTCAAATGCCAGACGGAAGAGTGATGCCCGGTTACTACACTTTGGAATTTTCAGATTGGGTGAATATCGTTCCTGTGACCTATGAGGGAAATATCGTATTGATCCGTCAGTATCGACATTCCGTTGGGGAGACAATTATAGAAATTCCAGGAGGGTCAACCGATCCTCGAACAGCAGAAGACCCTCAAAAAGCAGCTGTTCGCGAGCTTGAAGAAGAAACAGGATATACTTCTTCACGTGTTGAAAGCGTTGGTGTGCACTATCCAAACCCTGCTCTTTTATCTAATAAAATGTATACCTATATTGCCTATGATTGTGTTCAAACAAAAAAACAAGAACTTGATCCATACGAGGATATTGAGGTTTTTGAAGTGTCGCAGAAAGAGCTGTTTGAAATGATTCAAGATGGAAAGATTCAGCATTCCATTATTCTGGGGTCACTGATGTTGGCCTTAAAGCATTTGAAGGAGATTTCGTGAAAACAGTTTTGTTAACTCTTTTGCTATCTCAGGTAACATTAGCAACAACAGTCTATGATTTAAGTGTTTTTAAAAAATCGGTTCGACCAGAAAATGTGCTGACACCTTTTGAATCTGATGCGTGTTCAGTTATAGATGAGGGGCCTAAAGAAAATCCAAAGTTATTAGAGGAATGTTGTGTTGAGCATGACTTTAAATATTGGGTGGGTGGAAGTGAAGAAGATCGTAAAGTAGCAGACCAAGAGCTTTATCAATGTGCAAAAACGAAAACAAATGCAGTATGGGCGCGCATGATATATCTTGGAGTGCGTTTTGGTGGAAGTCCTCACTCCTCTGAAACATACAGATGGGGTTATGGATGGACTCAGCTACGGGGTTATAAGCCCTTTACGGATCATGAAAAAAAGCAGATCGAAGAACTTTCAAGCCAAGTTAAAAATAAAATGGATCACATTCAATTAAACCCAAAGCAAACCTTGGAGCCAGTTGAGTTCGTGAGCAAAAACTTTTGTGAAGAGCACGTATTATCATACTTCGCAGAGAACACAAACTACGGAAAAGTCTCTTTTTTTGAGAAAGCAGATGAGAGTTTGCTTGAATATCACATTCGCCCCCTTGATTCGAAGTGTCTTTACCGTGTGCGAATGAGCCGAGTCATAGATGCAGCTTATTGCTCACGTTACGAGAATATGCATCGCAAAGAAAGAATTATTCACAGTATCTCAAAGACAGGGAAGTGCAATTAACCCATATTTAGGTTTGGTACGCACTTTGCTTTATCTCCTCTTGGGAAGAGATGATGGGGTCATCTTGTCACCAAATTGTGGGGAATTGCTGCGCTCTGCAGCGATTCTAAATAAATGACCCATCAAAATTGACTTTATACATGCAAAAAAAGAACAATTTTTGGTGATATAAAGTCATCACATTAAAGGGGGATCGGAAATGAGTCGAAGTATCATCTTAGCATTTGCTGCAATTATCTCATTTGCAGCTTGTACAAAAACAGATCAAACACTGAAGTTCGGTGTTAAAAAATCAGAAACAGTTGTTGTGAATTTGCAGACGGAGCCGCCATCACTAGATTGGCATAAGGCAGTGGACACAACATCGCATGAAGTGACAATGAACATCATGGATGGTCTTGCAGAGTTTGACTACAGCGACCCTAATCTTAAGGCAATTCCTGCTCTTGCAACAAAATGGGAATCAGATAAAGCTGCAAAAAAATGGACATTTGAACTTCGCCAAGGTGTGAAGTGGTCGGATGGTGTTGAGTTTGAAGCACAACATGTTGTGGATGCGTGGGAGAGACTCCTCAATCCAAAGACTGCCGCTGAGTATGCTTATTTCTTGTTTGGCATCAAAAATGCTCAAGCCTACAATGAAGGAAAAATTAAAAATTTTGCAGAAGTTGGTATCAAAGCAGATGGCAAAAATAAAGTTGTAGTCGATCTACATACACCGATGAGCTTTTTTCCATCACTGCTTGTTCACCATTCAACTCACCCAATGAGAATTGATGTAGTTGCTAAGCATGGAGATGCGTGGACAAAACCTGGTAATCTGGTAAGCCTAGGCGCATATAAGCTTAAAGACTGGGCTCACGATGAGGCTATTCTATTAGAAAGAAATGATGACTACTATGGAGAGAAAGCAAAAGTAAAATTTGTTCTTGGGCGAATGATTACAGAGCAATCTTCTGCTGTGAATGCATTTGATGCACGAGAAATTGACTTAATCCCTGAGCTTCCTTCAAACGACATTGCTGTTCTTAAAAATAGAGATGAATATTTGAGCAAGCCAAACTTGGCGCTATTTTACTATGGCTTTAATACAAAGCAGGCTCCGTTTGATGATGTGAATTTTAGAAAAGCTGTTGTTCAAGCCGTTGATAAAACGGAAATTGTTAAGATTCTCAACAAAGGTGATATTGCTGCCAGTTCATGGATTCCAGAAGGAATGTTGGGTCATGATGGAAATGTTGGTTTAAAATTTGATGCGACAGCGGCAAAGGCAAGTCTTGCAAAATCCAAGTATGCAGATATCACAAAAGTTCCTCGCATCACAATTACGTACAATACGAACGAAAATCACAAAAAAGTGGCTGAAAATGTTCAGGCTCAACTCAAGAAAAACTTAGGTATTAATATTGAAATCCTCAATGAAGAGTGGAAAGTTTATCTTGCGAAGCTTAAAACAAAGCAAGGTTACAGCATCTTCAGAATGGGTTGGGTTGCTGATTATCCAGATCCAGATAACTTCTTAAATCTCTTAACATCTTATTCCGCTAATAATCACACAAACTGGAAGAATACTGAGTTTGATAAATTGATTGCTCAGGGTGTTGGGGAGTTTGATGTTCAGAAAAGACAAGAGATCTATGTTAAGGCGCAAAAACTTCTTCTAGAAGAAGAGGCTGCCGTATTGCCTGTGTACTACCAATCTCGTCAAAACCTTGTGAATCCAAGAGTTAAGGGGTTTGCGATGAATGTTCTTGATCACAAAGTCTATAGAAAGATGAGTATCGAATAATGAAAGATAAAATCTTAACAGGTTATAAAATTGTACTCGGGGTCATGATGCTTGTAAGCCTCGTCGTCAGTGTTATTGGAGTGAGGGGACCATTGGTCTCCGCACTTTGGATGGCGGATGGGCTACTGATTTTAGCGGGCTTTATTGCTTTGGTAATGTCTAAGAGTTTGCTCCCTTATCTGATCAAAAGATTAGGCGAGTCTGTCGTAACGCTGTTGTTAATTGTGACAATGGTGTTTGTTCTCTTAAGAATGATGCCAGGTGGACCGTTTGATTCTGAGAGGGCATTGCCTCCAGAGGTCATGGCCAATCTTGCTGCCAAGTACAAGCTTGATGCTCCAATGCATGAGCAATATTTTTCCTATTTAAAAGGGGTTCTTCAGGGAGACTTGGGAGCATCATTTAAATATGTTGGAAGGCCTGTTACAGAGATTATTGGTGATACTTTTCCAGCCTCACTCCAATTAGGAGTGTATGCTCTTATATTGAGTTACTTAATTGGTATTCCTTTGGGTGTTATGGCGGCATCTCGCCATAACACTTGGTGGGATTCTGGGGCCATGTTATTTGCCATGAGTGGTGTTGCGCTACCAAGTTTTCTTGTGGCAGCACTACTCATCTTAATCTTTTCATTTCAGATGGGAGTTTTACCTCCAGCTTTATGGGAAGGGCCTATTTATTATATTCTTCCAGTCATTACTTTGGGTGTACGGCCTGCAGCAATTATTGCACGCCTTACGCGCTCAAGTGTACTAGATGTCATTCGCTCTGATTTTGTTAGGACTGCGTATGCAAAAGGCCTCGCTCAAAGAGTTGTTTTGTTTAAGCATGTTCTCAGAAACTCGCTCATCCCTGTCTTAACATATTCGGGGCCCCTGATTGCTGATATTATTTCAGGAGCATTTATTATCGAGGTTATTTTTGCAGTTCCAGGGATGGGGAGGCACTTGATTATGAGTGTGACGAATAGAGACTATCCGCTTGTATTAGGTGTTGCTCTTTTATTTAGCGTTCTTCTAGTCATTTCAAACCTTGTTGTAGATTTACTCTACGCAATTATTGATCCAAGGATAAAACTAGCATGACAACTAAGACCGTTACGTTAGAAAATAACCAGGTGAATATTAAGATTGTTCAACCCAATAGTTTATGGGCGGAGAGCTTTAAGCGTCTTAAAAAAAATAAGGCGGCTGTTATCTCAGGCTATTTTATTTTATTTATTGTTTTGGTTGCAGCGTTTGCGCCTGTAATTGCGCCATATCCATTTGATCAGCAAGATGTGAATCAAATTTTAAAATCACCAAATGCAACCCATCTTTTGGGAACGGATTCCTTAGGAAGAGACATCTTATCTCGCCTCATCTATGGAGCTAGAATTTCAATTGCAATAGGGATATTCACAGCTGTATTTTCTTTGTTAGTCGGAACGGTTTATGGAGCTATTTCTGGATGGATGTCTGGCAGGGTAGATTCGTTGATGATGAGGATGGTTGATATTCTCTACTCAATTCCGGCTCTCGTTCTATTAGTATTAGCAAAAGTTGCTATTGAATCTTCCAACGCGTTTTCAAATCCAGAGGCTCGAGCTCTATTTTCAATTTTTGGAGCACTCAGTATTTACGGCTGGATGAGTATGGCTCGAATCGTTCGTGGTCAAGTTTTACAGGCAAAACAAATGCAATACATTGAGGCGGCAAGGTCTCTTGGAGTGAGCAGTCCTTCAATTGTTATAAAGCATATTCTGCCAAATATAATGGGCCCAGTAATAGTAACACTCACATTTCAAATTCCTGCTAATGTTATGTTTGAATCTTTCTTGAGCTTTATTGGACTAGGACTTCAGCCGCCGTACAGTAGCTGGGGAGTTTTAGCAAACGAAGGATGGAGATCCTTGAGAACATTCCCTCACTTGATTATATCTCCAGGAGTGGCAATATTCTTGACGATGCTTTCATTTAATCTCTTTGGCGATGGTCTTAGAGATGCTTTTGATCCGCAACTCAAAAACCGAAGCTAGAGCAAAAGGCGCCTGCCTACTTTTTGATGCAAGCTGCGTTAGACGCAGCTTGCATCAAAAAGTAGGCAGGCGCCTTTTTTAGTAGAACTCGAGATGAGTCTTATCTTTGGTTAGTCTGTACTTGTATTCAAAATCATCGGCTTTAAGGTAATCATTTGAAGTGTTAACCACACATTTATAATTGAGCTCAGAAACTTTTTTAAGCTTGTAATTGCTTAATTCCCAAAGTGTAACTTGGTAGCAAGTTTTTTCCATTTTGCTTCCAAACTCATAACCTAATGAATAGTCAGCAAGGACAAAGATTTTTTTACCTACTTTGTGGCTTTCAAGTTTTAAAACCTCTGGATCTCTTTTTGTTTTTATAGAAAGCTTGGATTTGCTTTTATTCTGTTCAAGAATTTCAACTTGAATCAGTTCTTGAGATGTAGAAGTTTGGACAACAAGATTATCAATTTGTTCTGAGAGAGGCGCTGCAAAGGCTATATTTAATAAAAAAATAAATAAAATCATGGGACCGCCGCTACAGGAGCAAATGATCGACTACATTTACCCACAATTTTTACATCTTGCTCTTTTTTTCTCTGATCTGCGCAGTTTAAGCCAGATGTCATTAAGCCTGTACATTGAATGTCAGGGATAAATCCTGTTCTAAGCCAACCTGGTGTTGTTCTATAATATTTTGGATCTTGAATATTACAATCTGATGCAACTCCATAGGGTGTACACTTGGTACCATTTTGAACTTTTGAAAATCGATGTTTAGGGATTCTAGCTCTTCCATAATCGTCTCGAAAAGTAAGGGTGTCGTCGATAGGATCTATCGTTTGCTTGGTGTCTGAAACTAAGCGTTCCATCGTGAAATGAGCACCGTCAGAGGTAGGCGTTACATGTGCTAATTCTTTTCTGACAGGAAAATAAATCCCGTCGAGTTCTGCATAGCCATTATCAATAACATATAGATCCTCATATTGAGGAAAGCATTTTGTCATTGCTCCTGGATGGTAGTAGTGCTGAATACGACTGATATGTTTTGCATCTGATCCTTTAAATAAACCCGTGATATCTTTTTGAAATAATATTTTCTCAGATCGCTTCAATGTTTCTTCAAATACAAGAACTTGTCTTTGATACTTTTCTCTATCTATGGTTGCTCCTGCCCATGAAAGTTGTGATAGAGCATTTGAGTTTGGATGAACATCACTTCGTAGAAAACATGACGTTATAAATGTTGTATCAGCGATATTTTCATTCCAAATGTTATACTGATTTTCTGGTGTGGCAACGCCCACAACATCTCCTGGGTGTTTGCAGCCATATAGTCGAAATCCTCCCTTTCTTTTACAGCGAGGGTCATGAGCTCTATTTCTAATTGAGAGTAAGATGATATCTTTTTCGCATAGCCCTTTTCCAGAACATCCTTCTTCTGGGTTTGATTCGTACAGAGCCGTGCGGGAGGCTATGTCTGCTTGCATCGCTCTTTCTAGTTGAGGTTTAAGATTAGGAAATTTTTTAGTTTTTTCTTCTATAAAGGCTTTCCAATTTTCTAGAAGCTGCCTTTTTCTTTTGCCGTGAGCAAGTTCGATATGTGTGCAAAATGCAGAATTATGGAATTCTCTAACCAAATCTTCCACAGAAGTTTTTGTAGGCTCAGGCTTGCAGCAATCTGTATCTGCTATTTTTTCTTGAATAGAATTTCCTAGCTCATTAAGAGTTGGAGCGAGTGGGGCAGGTAGATATGTGACAGGTCTCTTTTCTGGAAATAAAACTCCAATATCGATGACTCCATCAATTTTATCTGGGCAATTCATATGCTCTACCATCTTATTGGCAGGGTATTGCGCTTTAACGGCTTCTAGACGTGCGGTCTGTTCTTTTCTCTGTTGGTGCAGTAAGTGGAGAGGTTCGAGAAGCTCAGAAAACCGAGGACTTGGTTTTTGACTCACGGTAGGTTCTCGATAAACTTCGGTATAACCAAGCATGGGTTGACCTTTGCTACCTGTAAAGGGTTTACCATCTCTCATAATCACGCAAGGGAGGACTGCCGAGTGAGGGGGAAGTTTTTTTCCTGTTGAAGCATGTGGAGGTTTAGCAGAAAAAATTGTTGTTTCAAATAGCGTATATCTCACGCCCATATGAGGAAGTTTATCTGCGGGCCAAGAAAAACTTAGCAATAGAAAAATAAGATTCATCTCACTATTTTAGAGGTAGTCTAAGCTTACGTAAATGGGGGCTCGACTTTAGGCGGTTGAATTGCAAAAGAATATTCTATTTAAAATATTTTTCTATAATACGATTAATGTTTTCTGGAAGTACACGTCCAGCGTCAGAGTCAGACATAATATCGGCTTTGTTATACTGAGAAGTGTATTGACAGCTATCTTCATTCCATAAAGTATAGTATCTGTCTTCAAGTCCTATGACATGGCCTATTTCATGAATGATTGTGTTAAGTGAAACATTCTCTGATATTTTCATTACATTGTATGTGTCACCGAATTTCACAGACGCACGTGTATGGTTTGGAGAAATGTCGAGATTAAAAAACGTAAATGGCTCTAAGATTTCTGTTTCAATTT
Source organism: Bdellovibrionota bacterium (assembly GCA_963169805.1). Lineage (GTDB taxonomy): Bacteria > Bdellovibrionota > Bdellovibrionia > Bdellovibrionales > JAEYZS01 > CAUJDY01. The sequence continues at coordinate 13,262 of CAUJDY010000144.1, forward strand.
TTAAATTAAAACCAAATACAGACCAAGCTTTCTCTATAATATTTGCTAATTTTCTCTGGCGTGGCGCAAAGACAGAAAAATCAATTCTTACTATTAAAGTCTTTGTTGATTTATCAGCTTGGTTTTTTGGTGTAAATCCATAATCAAAAGTAGTCTGAATGTCGTCATTGATACGTCTTAAAAAATTATCTTTAGCTTTTGACAGCGTTTCTTTATCTTGGGCCGATTTTATTTTATTGATATGATAGGTATAAAAACTTTTTGTAAGTGCCCACTTTTCTATGTTTGGATCAAAGTTCTTTAAACTGCAAGTTACATCTGAAATACAATCTGTCATGACCTTATGTAAAGATTTGAGTTTTTTTTCGTCTGAATGTTCAAAGGAGAAATTAACCCAATTTAGAATGCGCGATTTATCATCAAAAATTAAGCTGCGAACTTGTTTGTTAAGATAGCTCCAGTTTTCGTCTGAGCCCCCTCCTTCACTGAGTGCTCTATGATAACCTACAAGATCATACCAAGAAGGCAAATTTTCTTTGATCCATTTAGATGGGATATTTGTAGGAGGCGTATATGCAAAAGAAAATGTACCAATGTGTACAAGGGAGCCTGGGTTTTTCTGTAAATTCTTGCTTTGATTATATCTTTGTATACGGTCTTTGTACTTTTCAAGATCGCGTGCAATTGCGTACTTTGCATTTTTAAGTTTTATATCGCAGTATGTACTTAAGTTATTTTCACGCTTAGGATCATAGAATTGATCGAGTAGTTCAACAAGGTTTCCTCGGTACTCGTTTTCTTCAGATCCGTTTTCTTTGTGCTTTGAACAGCCTGCGATTTGCAGAGTAATTAGTATAAATAAAATTACAAGAGGCAGTGATTGCTTCATGAATTCTTATCCATCCATGCAGATAATTCTGAATCTACGTCTTTGATACCAAGATCGTCTTTAATATTTTCTATAAAAGCTAAAAGCTGCTCTTCTGTATCTTGAATTTTTTTAAGTTTCTCCATAAGAGGCATGTTTTTTGTAAACATAACTTTAATAGCATGAGAGACAAATGCCGTTCGAAAGCTTGCAACAAGACTTTCAATGAGTGTGGGCTCTTTTATGCTAGGTATTCCAATCAAAACACCACCTACATTTGTAAGTGTGGTTTTCACTTGGGGTAAAAGTGAACTTTGTAGTTTAAGTACAATTTCAGGATCTAAAATTGTAAACTTACCTAAAACTTTGGCAAGTTCATTTGGATCTTCTTTTTTCTCTCGGAACTCTCTTAAGATTCCTAAGATAGGAAATATTATTCCATCTTTAAATGATTTCAGATCTCCTTCAAAACGCCAAATTCTCCATAGAGCACCAGGCACTCTCTTGATTGCTACTTTTGTATAGTCAATAGAGCAGCTCCCAGCTGTGCAACTGAGTTCATAGATTTGCTCAGCCACAGACTTGGTTCCTTCAACAAATTGGCTTATAAGCTGTTCAAGACGCTCTCTTGTGCCAACGTTTGGTTGTTCTGTTTGAATTTCAAATACAGGATCTTTAACTTCATCTTTTGGTTCTGGGTTTGCAGGTGGAATTTTAGAATCTAATATTACAAAGTATTTCGAACATTCGGGTTTACTCCAACGTCCAAATAGATTTTTAATAAATTTAGCATTTGCTGAAAATGAAACAACAGATACTACTATTAAAATAAACTGATACATTAGTTCTCACCCTTGTTGTTGTAATCAAGGTAACTTCTAGCTCCCTCATCACCCATATATTTTTTGAGAGCCTCGTGGGGCTGAGTTGGTAAATCTGTCCAGATAAATCCATCAATTGTATTAAAGTCCTTATCAAAATCAAAACTCAAAAATCTGACTCCCAAGCCAAGATAAATTTCGACCAATGGTGGAAGCTTCATTTTGGGCCCGAATAGATTTTTTATAAGTATTTCGAATTGTTTGTAGTTTTCGACGCCGATCAAAAGGAGCCTTACTTCTTCAGGAGTGAGGAGGGTTGTGAAGTTTACGCGCGTTGTGTTCTTTACTTGAGATGAAATTTCGACTCCGTGGTTTATACGTAGATATTCAACTAAAAGGTATTTCACATTTTCTGGAAGATCATTTGGAATGCTAACGGAGCCAATGAGATGTCTGTACTGTGGATTCTGAACAAGATACTGAGCAATTCCATTAAAGAGAGCAAATAGAGCTAAAGATCTCTGGAATTCGGGTAAAACAAAAGATCGACCCAATTCAATTCCATTACGTAATTGTGGAGCTAAAGATTTATAGTTAAAAAAGTTTGAAGTATAAAGGCCTTCGTATCCGATGGTATCTAAAACAGCTCCTATTTTCGCGATCCTATAAGATCCGGCTATTTGCTGCGTCTCCTTGCGGTAGACAATGATATGTGTGTAATAAGAATCATACTGATCTAGATCACGGGATTTACCGCTACCTTCACCAACTTGTCTAAAAGTGATTTCTCTGAGTCTGCCGATTTCAAGCAATGTCTGTGGAATGTGGTCAGGTTCGGCAATAACAACTCTAAAGCCTTTAGGTTTGTCTGGAGCTTGGTCATACAGAGTCGGTAATGCCTCTAGTTCAGACATAATAATTGATTTTTCGATTTCATCAGCAATTGTCTCAATTTTTCGTGATTCGGATTCTTTTCTCTCTTTAAGATTTTTAAGGGCGTAGGTACGGGCTTTAAGGTAGTCCATTTGTATTTGCTGTTTAGATGAAATATTTTGTCTGTGGACTTTGTGCGAGGAGTGCTGAGAGAGTTCATTAGGAATATTATGTAGGTCTTGAGCAGAAATAGGCGCTCCAATAATAAGCTCAACAGGTTCCCCTAATCGTGTCGTCAGATCTTTAACGATCATAACTGTTGCCATATTTGGTCTTTTAATTTTGTATCTTAAAAGTTTCTCCGAAGGCTGTCCCTCCACAAAGACAGGAACAACCTGTGTTTCTGGCACGCTCTCGATTAAGTTTGCGACACCCTTTTTCCATTGAGGATCTATTGCATAAGGCTCTGACAAATCATTTTTCTTAGACACTTCACCAGACGGGAAAATCACAATTGACTTCCCTTGTTCCAGATGTTGATGCATTAAATCTCTTTGAAAAAGATTAAAGGCTCTTCCAACTGTGCCTCCAAACGGGTTGATAAAAATAGAATGATCCGACATTCCAGGAAAGTCTTTAAGGAGTGATGTTAGAACAACACGTGCATCGGGTCTTACTTTCTCAATCATCGCACCAAGAACAATACCATCAATTCCAGAGAGAGGATGGTTCGCTACAATTATAAGCGGGCCTGTTTTGGGGATAGCGGCTAATTGCGTTTCATCGTAGCGAACTTCAATGCCAAAGTGTTTTGCTATTTTTGTAAAATACAAATCTTGAGAGGTATCATTTAGAAAGTTTTTAATTTTAGGGAAAACAACCTGAGCGCCAAGTTGTCTCAATATAAATTGAAAAATAATATCAGAAATTTTATCGATGGATTTTTCAAAAATATTACGTCCACGAGTTAAATGAAGTCTAAGCGCTCCTTGAGCGTCCAGTGTATACCCTGGTCTAAAGAATTTTTGTTCTTGCTGTTCAAGGATTTTACGTGCATCTGCCTTTGCATCTATTGTTCGATAGTAGCCAATGCATGTATTTGAGTGGGCTGGGGCAGGAATAAGGCTAACAAATAAGGCGATTAGTAGAGAAAAACTCATAAAAGTTTTAGACACATACACCTCTTACGTACGATAAGTTTAAGTTGAATATTTATATGTGATATAAATACTGCGGGTCAAATTTACCTGTCAGGAAAGGCTTATCTGCTCTAAATTTGTGTAAGATTTTGTTGGTTTGTCTAATCTGGATACACTTTAGACGTTAAATCTAAATAGCATCACATCGCCGTCTCGAACAACGTAGTCTTTTCCTTCTGATTTATACAAACCAGCCTCTTTTACAGCGGCTTCGGATTTAAGTCTAAAGAGGTCTTCGCAGTGGTATGTTTCTGCGCGAATAAAGCCTTTTTCAAAGTCAGTATGAATAACTCCAGCTGCCTGAGGTGCTTTTGTACCCGCACGAATCGTCCATGCTCGCACTTCTTTTTTTCCAGCAGTAAAATATGTAGCAAGGTTCAAAAGTTTATAAGCGGCGACAATTAAACGATCTAGCCCTCTTTCCGTAATGCCTAAGCCTTCCAGAAATTCCTTTTGTTCTTCCTCAGAGAGTTGTGCAATTTCTGCTTCAATGGCTGCAGAAATGAGTGTGGTTTGGTTATTCTCTTCTTTTGCACGTTTCTTAACTTCTTCAACCCAAGCATTTCCACCCTTTGTGAAATCTTCTTCGTTTACATTGCAAACATACAGAACAGGTTTCATTGTCAAAAGTTGAAACAGCTTAGCTTGAATTTTTTCATCATCTGAGAGTTCAACTGTGCGGGCAGGTTTTCCCTGTGAAAGTGCGTCTTTCAACTTTCTGCAAGCTTCAAATTCATTCTTAATATTTTTGTCTTGAGTTGTTCTTGCGGTCTTTTCCAGGCGTTGAAATCTTTTTTCGAGTGCGTCTAGGTCAGCAAGCATTAACTCAGTGTTGATAACATCCATATCTCGAGTTGGATTAACGCTTCCAGATACGTGAATAATATTGGGGTCATCAAAGCATCGTACAACATGAAGAATAGCATCCGTTTGTCTAATGTTCCCTAAGAATTGGTTTCCGAGTCCTTCACCTTTGGATGCGCCTTCTACTAGTCCGGCGATATCCACAAATTCAGTTGAGGTAGGGATAATAGTTTCAGGTCCAACAATATCTGCAATTTTTTGTAATCGAGCATCTGGGACTGGCACAACTCCCACATTTGGTTCAATTGTACAGAATGGAAAGTTGGCAGCTTGAGCCCCGGCTTTGGTGATCGCATTAAAGAGAGTTGATTTTCCAACATTGGGTAATCCCACAATTCCACACTGTAGCGCCATTCAATTACTCGATTCTTTTTGGTTTTGTTTTAAGAGATTCAACTAGTTTTGGGTAGCTATTTTTAGAGAGATCAATAGGGTCTACAAGTTGTCTCTCAGTCAGCTCTTTCATATGTGGAACTTTTGTGTTTACAACAGAGGCGGCCTTATGAAAGCCTTTCTCTATAAAGATCTCGACTGCTTTACATGTTGCCTCAATCCAAGATGGAATAAAGCTTTCCTCTAAACCATTAAAGTTTTGCAGCACATGATCTGCTGCAGATTGTCCTGGAAATATAGGGCGACCCACACCCATTTTAAGGCGCGCATAATCCTGTGTTCCAAGTTTTTCATGAATACTATTGATGCCATTTTGACCGCCAGAGCTAGAGTTTTTTTGAAGCTTTAAGCTCAAGAATGTTTGGTCAATGTCATCATGAATAACAAGTAGGTTTTCGAGCGGTATTTTATAAAATGCCATGAGTGATTGAACAGATTCTCCTGAAAGATTCATGTAAGTTTGTGGCTTTACAAAAAGAACATCCTGATCCTTGAGCTTTGCTTTGTATGTGAGGGCTTTGTGTTCTGATTTTTCAGGAAGCGATAGGGCTTGTACAAATTTGTCTACGACAAAGAACCCCACATTGTGCCTTGTAAAAAGGTACTTTTGCCCGGGGTTCCCAAGTCCTACAATAAGATACATTTAGAATTACTTCTTTGCGTCTTTCTTTGCAGCAGCAGGTGCGGCAGCTCCAGCGGCAGGTGCGGCAGCTCCAGCAGCAGGTGCGGCAGCTCCAGCAGCAGGCGCAGCTCCAGCAGCAGGTGCAGCAGCGGCAGTTGGAGTCGGCTCTTCATCTCTAATAACTGTAACAGTTACAAGAGCTACATCGTCATGAGTTGCAGCACGAACTTTTTCTGGAAGAGTAATTTCTGATAAGTGAATAGATTGACCAACATGAAGAGGACTTACATCTACAGTAATAGATTCTGGAATGTTAGCAGGTAAACACCATACTTCAAGCTGTCTCATCAAAGGCTGGAGTACACCACCTTCGCTGATACCTTCAGCCTTACCAACAAACTTCAATTCAACAGCAACTTTAACTTCTTTGTTCATATCAATTGCAAGTAAATCAATGTGAACTGGTCGGCGTGTTACAGGCTGAACTATAACTTCTTTCATAAGAACTTTTGTGCCGTTCACTTTAGAGTCGTCAGATTTAAGAGTGAAGATAGCATTTTCAAAAGCTTGGCTTGAAAACTTTTTGATCATCTTTTCTTCAGCAACAAAGTTGAAGTTTTGTTTGCCAGACCCGTAGACAACCCCTGGAATTTTTTGAAGCCTTCTGTATTTACGGCAGTGAATTTTACCTGTTTGGCGTGGCTCAATAATGATTTCTAAACTTTGTCCTGATCTATCCATAACTTATCCTCTAAAGAAAACCTGATAGTTTTTGTTTGTTTAATTCAATTATTATAATTGTTTTAAGGCTAAGACATATATTCCAAAAAACGCGTGAGGTCTATTAAATAAATAATGAACTTACGGATTCATTAGAATTAATTCTCTTAATAGCCTCGGCAATAATGGGTGCAACAGAAATAACTTGGAATTTCGATAGGTTACGAGCCGATTCTTTGAGCGGGATGGAGTCTGTTAGAACCACAAACTCAAGACAACTTTCTTGAATTCTAGTTACTGCAGGCCCAGATAAAACTCCATGGGTTGCAACAGCGGCTACCTTAGAGGCTCCGTTTTTTAGTGCGCAAGATGCGGCTTCAGTTAAAGTACCTGCTGTATCAATCATATCATCTATGATGATAGCGAACTTGCCTTTTACATCACCAATAAGATTAAAAGCTTTAGCCTCATTTGGGCCAGAGCGGCGTTTATCTACAATGGCAATCGAGGCATCAAGGCGCTTTGCAAAGGCTCTTGCTCTTTCAACCCCGCCTGCATCTGGGCTAATGACCACAAATTGATCGCCGTATCCCCATTTTTCACGCCATACACGAGAAAGAGTTGGTATCGAGAAGAGGTGATCCACAGGAACATCAAAAAAACCCTGAATTTGTCCTGCATGTAAGTCAACGCTCACAACTCTATGTGCCCCTGCTGTTTGAAGAAGGTCTGCAACGAGCTTGGCAGAGATGGGGGCTCGTGGAGCTACTTTTCTGTCCTGCCTTGAATAACCATAATAGGGCATGACGGCTGTTATTCTTGTGGCAGAGGCTCTTTTAAGAGCATCAATCATAATGAAAAGTTCCATGTAGTGTTCGTTTGTAGGAGGGCATGTGCTTTGCACGACATAGACATCTGCTCCGCGAACATTATCATGTATTTCGATTTGGATTTCACCATCTGCAAAACGTTTCAGCATAGTAGGGGATACTTGTACTCCAATTTCAGATGCAATTTTTTGAGCTAATTCAGGGTTGGAATTACCCGAAATAATTTTGAGATCCATGGGTTGAGATTGTTGAGGTCCAAGACTCATTTATGCCCTCCCAGTGCTTGAGAAGTATTGATATCTTATCCACTTAAGCTTGTCTAGAGTGGTTGTGACAAAATGTGAATTTGTTAGATTGCGTCTTAAGATGCTTTCTTCTTCGTAGATGTGCTAAGGGTTGCTAGCTTATTTGAGGCAAAGTACTCTTTAAATGATTTAAGCTCATCTTTCTTGATATGTAGATCGTTTAGCTGATGTTTTTCAAACTTTTCTACATGCTGGCTATTAATGGTATCGCCTGGTCGTAGGTATCTAATATACTTGTTGTTCTTTGGAAGATGTAGATACAAGTTAAATTTTGATTTCGTGTTTGCAGCAAGGTCATCGGACCCAATCGTAACCATTTTAGGGTCTGGATTTTCTTTTACCTTCGGCAGAGTTCCAACTGTCGAAATAAACGCACACATGATTTCTTGCCCCTCATGTGAGCTAGAAATAATAAATTCAGCGTGTTCTTGCGCCCAGATATCAATTTGGAGTCCCTGTAAGTCTAAGTCTAACTCTTCTAGGTTTAGGAGTTTCTCTCCAACTTTATCTAGCAGAATAATCAAATGGTCTTTAATATTCTGAAAAGTTTCATCGTTTTTAAGAATTCCGTTTGCGGATGCGAGTAGTAGGTATCCATTGAACCTTGATGAATGAATAGTCAGAGCTTTAGCTTCGTTTAGTTCTTCAATTTTTTTATCAATTTTACCAGATGGCTTTGTGGAGTTTTTGATCGCCTCTAAGACCTTTTCGGCCAAAAGGGATGTAGGCCCATTTGACTTCATTTTTGGTTCAATATTAATAACTAAAGATTCTTTGGCTGCAGTTTGCTCGTATTCCGGCAGGGCAGACTCTTTTTTATCTACTTTTTTAGCGACGTTTAAAACACTTCCATAATCTTTGGGCTCTTTAGATCTCTTACTTTTCCAGCTACCAGATTTTGTAGTATCAGCTCCATCAGAAGAGGCTTCGTGATCTTCTGCCTCTGCTGAATCTAAAGTTGCATCAAGTTCCTCAGTATTAAGACCATTTTCATTGGCTGAAAGGTCTTCGGCTTGTCCAATTCCAGTCTCGGTTTGAGATGCAAGTTCCCCCAGATCTGCTTCGCTTAAGAGATCTGAAATATCATTTAAAGAATCATCTCCGTTCGCACTTTGAAAATCCTCTTCCGAATACTTAGGGCCGCTCTTTTGAAAGTTAACTAGATTTCCAGTAGATTCATCTTTTTCATCACTTTCGTGCTTAAATACTCCACTACCGCCGCCCCAGTTTCCGTCTTTATCTAGCTCTGGTGGTTTGGGCCCTTTAAATGTGAAAGTACCTTTGTGCTTGTGATTTGGATTGTTTGATTTAAATCTGTAAATAGGTTGCCCATCTTCCGGATCAACCCCTGCATTTTCCCATGTTCCATCAGTTGGGACTTCTTTTGCGGATTTGAGCGTGATGCTAGCTGCACGCTGCTGTTGAAGAGCTGCTTTACGCTCTGCAGGTGTCAGAGTTGGGCCTTCTTCTTTTTGCTTAATGAGTTTTTGAATTCTCATATACAGGCCGGGTCCACTTACTGGAGCTTGCATGACCTCTGGCAGACGAGACATTGTGAGTTCTGCAGCTGTTTTTCCATCGGCTTTTTCTGCATATACAACGCAGTCGACTTTAAAAGTTTTTGCGATTAACTGATACGTTTTAACAATATTCGCACCGGGAAGATTCCAACTTAAAAAAACATGAGTGGCTTTTTGTTTTGTAATAAACTGAAGGCCGTCACGGATGTTGCCTTTGACAGTGCAGGGAAACCCTCTGCGCGTCAGAAAAGATGCGGCAGCGGCAAATTGGCTTTGTTTGTGAGCAATAATTAGAACATTAACCGGTATCTCAAGCTGTTCCTTTTGTTGCTCTTTTTTGTCTTCACTCATTAAAGGCCCTCAACAACTCTTCGGCTAATACGACCTTAAAATTCATATTTGATTTATATAAAGTTAATTATTTGTGTCCGACTTTGGAACAGGCTTGGAAAAATAAAATATCACTTTTGGAAAAATTAGAAATTACTACAGAAGAAGCAATGACTTAGGTCTTGTTCTGCCTAACTGTTCAACACTTTCACATGAAATGACTTCAAAAAATAGCTCCAGGGTTTACGGACTGAGGAGGGAGATGATAAGAACTATCCAAACAAGTGGGGAGGATTATGGGGCAATATGAGGGATACGGGTGTAACTTCCAGGGGTTCTAATTTTTTTCTTTTTCTATTCTTTTTGCTGATCTCGCTAAGCTTTGAACAGGGCTTTTCGCAGAGAGCATATATATTCGATTATGACGGAACGATTGTTGAAGATCGTGCTGACTTGGGTGGAAATCATAAAACCACTTATAGACTTTTTCGAATTAATTATCGTGGTTCTACTTTTCAAAGTGAAATTCAAGGGCCAGCATTTATTGATGTCTCTCATGCAGATTGGGAAAAACTCACGACACCAAAATATGATCCAATAACAAAACACCCACAATATCCACTCTTACTAGCGCGAGGAGAAGGAAAGTTGGGAAGTACGACTCCATATCGCTTAACAGACGGGCGATTTTTTATTCCAGGCCATTACACGATTATGAGCCCTGATACTTTTATTAAGTATAATGAAAATCCAGGTGGAGAAAATTACTTTGAAACAGCGTTTTCTGAAGCTGTAAAGCAGACTCGAAAAAGACAAGGCCGTGTGCAAGGAGAAGCATTTCATACATTTTATGAATTAGTTAATAATCCAGAAACAATTGCTGGGGTTTATGTCATAAGTGCGAGAGGACATTCTTTTGAAGAGATTTTCGAAAAGCTTAAAAATGACAGAGACAAACGTAAACTTATACAAAAACATGTTACAAATACAGATCTTGAGTCGTTAGCGCGAAGACATATCATGATGATGAGGCAAGAATACCATCATTTTGATAATGGAATGGGGCAAGTTGAAACCCGCGTCCAAAAAGCAAATTTTATTGCAGAAATAGCAAAGGCTCTTCTTCACGTAAATCCGGCAGATTACGTCACTATGCTAGACTCATCAGGGGAAAGAACAATTCGAGGTATTGAAATTGTATATTTTGAAGATCGTTATGAATACATAGAAGAAGTTGTCCGAGAGTTACAAGATATTGTGAATCGCCGTAAGAATTTAAAGGTTGTTGTACACAATGCAGGCAGAGCTGAGGATATTGAAAGATCCGAGCGTCCTAAAACATATGTGCTGACTCCTTTTAGTACGGAAAGAGAGCTTACGGATCGTGAAGTTCGAGAGGAAACAGCCTTAAAATCTTTATTCCAACACATGAGAGTATCTCCGAAAAAATCAAGAAGTAAGACAGTTAAAACATGTTCTAGATATTTTGGAGGTGTCTAATGAAAGCTCTAGTTATTTTACTTGCGGTGACTCTCATATCTACATCGGCTTTTTCAAAAAATGGATGTTACCAATACTTTCATAGGTCAGACAATCATTCACAAAGAGATCTCCATGAGGTCCTAACAGTTGAAGGGGCTAAACTTCGTATTAGTTTGGGAAAATTAGTGGAAAAAGTTGGTAAGTTTGTACAACAGAACAAGCGATCCCCCACAATAGAAGAGATTGCAGAAGCAACAAAAATTGATCTGGAAATGCTACAAGGGTATTTTAAAAAGGCATCTTCTCCGAAGGTTATGCAAATTGTAGCAATGGCAAAGGCAGAGCATCCGGAGTTATTCAAGGAGTTTGAGCAAAAGTATGCTGCTGAGGCTATTAAGTATCTTAAGAAAAATTTTGAAATCCCATCGGATACTTATATGTCAGAGCTACTTGGAGTACCCACTCAAGAGTTGAAAGTGATTTATGGCTCCAATAAGGGTGCACTTGAGAGAATTCGTGAATATGAATCAAAGGGGTTAGATCAGTTTATTGATAAAATTCTGATTGCGTACACTCGTGTGGCAAAGCAGTTGGGTCGCTCTCCCACTCTTGAGGAAGTAGCTCTTGAGCTTGAATTGACTCCAGATATGCTGGCAAAGCTCGTAGGGCGTAATAAAATAGTTGAAAAGTTTGAAGAGTTTTACGAGCTTGCTCGTAGGAGAAGTCCAAACTCGTTTAAAAATGTACAAAACGTTAATATCTTCACTCCAGATAGACTTAACAAAGCCCTCCAAGCTGCACGCGAAGGCGAAGTGATTGTTTTGACATCTGCAGTTGCTGAGGCGCCAGTTCAAAAGGGTTTTTACGACGCATTAAAAACATTTCATAAGTCGCGCAATGCACCTGTTTTTGTAAGGCCTGTGAACCTAGAAACATCCGGGCTACAAAAAGAGCTGCTTGACTCTGATTTTATGCACGTTGTGATTAATACAATTAAATTTACGCCGAGCTTAAGTTTTCACAATCTTAAGTTGCTTGCAAAAATGGTGGACCCTTTAACTGGAACAAAAAAATTAGGTCCAGGAGAAACTCGTATTTTTGGTCACATCCAAAGACGCCTTGAAACACGTGCGTCAGCTGATGCAACACTTGAAACACTTTTCAATATGACAACAGGTGCGATTACGGAGCCTAACTACACAGGTGGTCGCTATGTACAAGAAAGAACCGGTGAGTTTGCAATGGAAAGGCACTTTTATGGTGC
>CAUJDY010000145.1 GCA_963169805.1 Bdellovibrionota bacterium
CAACCCCAACCCCTAAGGACAATATCCCTGATTTATTTCCATGGATCTTATTCCATGACCCAATGAGCATTGCCATACATAAATAAAATAAATATCATCAGCCCTTGGTGCGCCACTTGAACTTGACCTTGAGGTGTTTCTCTTGGCCTTTTCCGACTTGAGTTGGATGTCTAAAAATCTCTGGCCAAAGACATGGACACAAAAATATTAGGCAACCTTTTCCCAACTCGGATAACAAGGACCAAGAGGAAGGCCTGAAGGCTGATGCCGAGAGTTAACCCCATTCCCTTTGCCTGTCTTGTCGTTTTCACTTCTTTCTTCTCCTCCATGTTACCTCAAAATCTTTGCTTTTTATTTTAGTCCAGGTCAGGAAATAGGGCAGGAACCCAGACGCTTGGACCAGTCCAGATCTTCCCACGAAGCAATGAGCCCATAGGAGCAACTTTGAGGGGGCACTGTTTTGTAACATCTCCTATTAAAAAGTGTTACAAAACAGTGTTACAATTCGCGTCTTGTATCGTTTTAGATAAACGCGATATTAATAATATAAAGAAGGTCATGAAAAAGATCATTCTATGGGTCTATTTCTTCTTCTTATTGCTATTCGTTCATTCTGGACTTCTCCTGGAACTCAACTGCTCATCCTCAGGTACTTGGCATGATGCTTGCGTCCTGTCTAAATCTTGGATATAAAAGATGTACCTACGACTCGATGTTGGTCCTGCTATCATGAATGCCATCTCTATCTTCTTCCTTCGAGTATAATTTTTGACAGCTCTCCTTCTTATCTTCGATACCGTCATCTGTCTCGCTCCTTTTTTTTTGAGAATGGCTCTTATATTTGTGGTGACAGCTCCAATGCTCTCAACCTTTGGAAGCCTTCAAGAAGCTATTCAAGCTTTAATATGAGCCTGATTGTTTGATGGATATCTGTTTTATGCAAATCACTCTCATTTTTTTTTCAGCTCATTATCGAATTGGTACTACTTTCCATAAAAGTAGAAGATTTCTTCACCCTTTTTTATTTCTCTGATGGAGGATAGAAAGACACAAACTTCATATTTATTCTTCTCATATTGGAGCAGTCCAATGTGGGGCGAGCAGTTGCATAATCGTCGAAGATTGTGATTAATATATCGTCCCACATTGCTGAATAAACAAGGAGCAATGTTAAGGGAATCCAGGCCTATATTACCCAGAAAGTAGAGGGAATCATTTTTTTTCCCGTTTCTCAGGTAACTAATGTTACTTCCAAGCCCTATTTACCCAAGGTAACTGCACAATAGAGTGTTCTTTGGAATATTCATGGTTGAAAAGACTCCAAGCCCTGCATTCAATATCGTTGATTGTTTAATTTATAAGGGAAGGAATTATTAATCTTGGCGATTTTAAAGAATAATCTTGGATGTTGATAGGTCCAATGGGTGGTATTGACACAAAAATGAAGTAGAAATCCCAGATATGTAAATCGTATCTGTTAGAAACTGATAGCCTTGACTTTAGACAGTCTAAAGGATGTTATTTTTGTTGTTTCGTCTCTTAAGGGGTCGAAGATAATGTGATATCTAATCTTTGGCCATTGGCTGAATAGTAACAAAGGCTTTTGGAATAAATTATGTTACTTATGTGCCAATAGCTTGGCATTAGTGTACAAGCCTTTAGCAGCTTTCACAGTATATAGCAAGGTGATTGTTCTTGACACACGGAAAACAAGCCAACCTAGACATTCGACATAATGGGCAAGTAAGATGAAGAAGGCTAAGAACAAGCTCAGTATTTTCTTACTTTTTAGTTTCTATCTTTTTAATCTGACATTTTTTATCATCTGATGAATCTTCACAAGGAATATAATAGGTCCCAAACTACTCATGAGTCAATTTGATGACACTAATGGAAGATTCACCATTTCCATGATTGCTTTAATTGAATCTGAGTTTTTAGTCGGAACAAGTAGCTTAGATAATGCATACCTGAAATCTAAGTGCTTTTGAAAATGTTAAGCATATTTCTTGAGAGCTGGGTTCTTGACGGTCGACAAAAGTAAAAGGGCTTTCATACATTGTAGAATCCCGAGGTTAGAAAGAGTTTAGGGCTTGTTATAAGGTGGAAAAAATTTAGTTGGAAGCAGTCTTTCCAAACTTAACGAAAATAGAGCTTTTTATCTTTTATACAAAGACCTCAAATGTTTGTTCTGAAGGGACTATCTTGTTTATGCATAGATTGTTTTAAGCTTATCCTGTTTCTTATTGTTCTATCTCGGAGAGCTAGTTCATAATATCAGCTTTATTGATTCCGAAGATTTCTAACTTTTTGGTCTGATAATTGATAACTATAGGTTACTATTTATCTGTCTTCAAATCTAGAAGTAGCTACTCAGCTGCACTGAATTCTATTTACGGCAAGTCAATCAACGAAAAAGCGCTGTCGATTAGATTTCGACTTTGAAAATTTACATAGTGCCTCATGGGAACGTTGACACTACGATGTGTTTGTGCAAGAACATCAGCTTTAAAAAAGGCTGTGAAAATTGTAGTCAAACACACGCCCCTCAAACAGTAGAATCTTCCGAATTTATCGATGGCAAATTTCTTAACAGCATGATATCTTTAAACAGTGATTGGATATTTTGTCTGCGTGAGAGTGATCAGCCTCATGAGAGACGAAGGAATAACCCTGATGCAATCATGATTATTCTTTTTTTAAATTAATCTAATGTAGCCGGCGAAGGTATTAGTATTTGGAATATAAAAGAAAGCCCTTAATGTATCATGCTTCCTCAAGCCTAAGGAAACAACCATCCATAGGTCAGTTGCTAATTAAGGATTCGTAATGTAAAGTTCTTGAGTTATTTGCCTGACGAGCTGGAATGAAACTTATTAGTAATGCAAGCGATTGGTTGGTTGACGCTTCTTAAGAAATTTTGGAAGGGGGTCGTACGGGAACATTCGAGGGAAATCATTTATCATTTTAGTGTAAAACTTAATCAAAAATCTCTTCCTATAAGGACCGAGAGCCATCAGCTTCTCGATCACAGGTATCTGGATCACCATATCGACTTCTTAGAACTCTGAGTAGAATTTGTATGCCTTCTCATACTATAGCTGAACTGGTCTTGTTAAGTCTCTCGTCTCATGATCTTTTTTTACGTTGAAGAAGTATTTTTATAGTTTCTCCTGGAAGGAATTTATTAGATTGCTAAAGTCCATCTCCTGAAACCTTCCAATGAGGCTTGAGGTAATCTGGAACTTTTTTGTATTGATCTCCTCGGATGTCTGCAAAGAATTGCTTAAAGCTTCTGAAATTTTTGTGATAAGGACTCCCTTTATTGCATCAGCAGACATATTGTAAACCTGAGTGGCCAGTTAGTAAATGTTAGGCTATTCTTTTGACGACCTCATCGAATCATTGATATCTCCAACTTTTTTTTATAAAGCAGCAATCCTTTGTTAAATTTAAGGAGGATCTTCTAGCTGAGCAAGGCAATTAGCGTCACTTCCTTATTTGCTAATTTGTGGAGGGATTTTTTAGACCATATCCTCACTTTTCTGCAGAGCCAAAGGATTATGCTCTTTGGGAACTTTTTAACACATGGTCATATGATGAACTACCCGGGACTTGATCTGGCTTTAATAAGAGCAGGCTGGACAAGCGTGGAATGGGGTGAATCCTTTTGTGCTGGTCCTGGAGTTAGGCTTGTTGAGTATCTTTTTGATTAATACAGGCTTCATCTATTAATATATTTGTTAAGTAAATACAATGTTATGGACACGATCATTGGAAGATTAAACGCCAGAGAGGAAGGTAGCGGTGACATAATTTGACTACAATCGCAAAGATGAACCCCATAATAGCTTTTTTTATCTTGTTAATTATCTCGTGGTAATCGAATGTTTATGCCTGAAAGCATGTGAAGTATCGGGAGCACTCTTCCGTGAGGTTTTTGTAGTCACACTTTAGATCTTTGTAGATCTGATAGCACTCCTCCTGGCTGTAATCTCCTGAAATTACTAACGCGCAAATAAGAAATATACACACCAAAACGACCATAACTGATCTTTATCGAGCGAGATTTAGGAAACCATCAACTCTGTTGTGGTTGAAGTTGAGATTTTTATTGTTTATTTAAGGATTTTGCCTCTGAACTTCTCTTCGCTGCCAATCTTATTCGTGGTAACTTGATGCCTGATCATGGTATCTCGGAAAGCTAATCGACTAAAAAGATTTCTTCCGACTTGCGGTTCGATTCATCTTCTTTTAAGAGGAATAATGTCTCTCTATCATTGATCTAATTTATTATCTTGTGGAGTTCAAAAAAGAGGGAATATATACTTTACACTTTCAATGCCCTATAAATCCGCCCAAAGACAAAATAGGATGCTTGGAGGCATCTCTCTGACCACTGGAGTCCTACTGATTGTCTCTTTACTGTTTATCTCGTGGATTGGTCTTGGAGTGTGGGAAGTTTGGGTTGAAAAAATGGAGAGCATCAGCGGAAAAAGCTTGGAATGCCTGAAATAGTTCGAGGCCAATAAGTGCAACCCTTTTCAGATGACCTAAGAGTGCAGCAAGATCAAAGCTTGCATTTTAAGGTAAGGCAACATTCTTGATCAGGAAAACGTCTCCAGCTTAATCCAGTTAATGAACACCTCAATATCATAAAAGGCTGGAGGAATAACGATCATTCTTGTATTGCTGACGCTGTACCAAGTGAGAAGAGGGCAAATACTCGTCTGATTGAATGCACCTAATCTATTATCAATATTTAGAAATTATGGAGCAAATCTTTGAGTTCCCTCCCAACATTATCAATTATGAGGTCGTAAATAGCTCTCAGACTCTTGATTAAGCACTAGCAAGGCAAATTCACTCTGATGAGTTTTTACTTGG
>CAUJDY010000146.1 GCA_963169805.1 Bdellovibrionota bacterium
AATAATAATATGAATTATTATTTGTTTTTTGTTGTTGTTGTTGTTACAGACAAGTTGAAAATTCCCTTCAAAAGAAGCAAAAGATTGAAGAGAGTGAAGAGAGTGAAAGTTTTGATGAAGAAGATGAACTACCTCCAAATGAAATTTGAAGCGTAGAAATGCCATCCTGCTTGCGCGTGCAAGAGCAAGCTAAAGCAAACATCAATACAAGTGATAACTTATATAGAATACTCATACACACTCTTATCGGATTCTTCTGGATAAAAGTTGTGTAGCAAGATGATACGTCTCAAAAAGGTAACAATTACCTTTTGGCGTAACGGCGTGTTATTTTGGGAGGATTCGGAAAAGGGGGGTCCGAATCCTGGAATTATCTTTGGATGATGAGAGTGTGTTCCACTTTAGACTCTGCATTCATCGTAAGAACTTCCATCTTATTTTGAGACACTCTTATTAGATGAAATCCAAGTGTCGCCTTTTGAAAGTAATAAGGGTTGCGGTTGGTCTTTAGTTCATCGTCCACCTTAGCTCCTGCTCCAGATACCACAAATGGATTTGGGCATTTCTCGGTTGGTTTTAAAACCTGCAAGTTATGATCGTGACCACTCAAAAATAAATGCATTTTTTGGCAAAGATGTTTTTCTACGAATTTTTTAACTTTATCTCCTGAAAAAGGAGAGATCAAAACCCCATCATACTTTCCTGCATTTCCATGGGACCCATTTGAAATATAAGGATGGTGTCCAACAACAATTTTCCATTGATCTGTATTCATTAGGGGAGATACAAACTGCTCTTGTTTTTTAACATCTTTATTCCAAAAAAGACGAGAAGAATCCAACGCCACAAAACGTACGTTCAAAAAATCCCAAGTGTAGTAATGAGAGGGTAGTACCCACTTGGGATTCTTTGAACCGTACTGGATTTGGTAATCGCCCCGTTTCCAATCATTCGCATACTTTCCATAATCATGATTCCCAAGCGCAATATAAAAAGGAAAATTCAAATTCGCATAGGGATCTTCAAATTTTGATTTAAACTGCGGATCATCAATAGATGTAACGCCTTCGTGATAGAAATTATCCCCTAGCATAACCGCAAACTGACATTTTTCATTATAACACGTGTTTTCAATTGCCTTAGACACTCGATACTGATCTTCATTAGCCATGCCGGTATCACCAAGAGCCACAAAAGTAAAATCTTGAGCATGGCTCGCTAGACCAAATGCAGTGATAACAAAAGCAAATAATAATCTCATACATCCCCCCAAAGGATTTATTTCACATGATTATTCAAGCAAAAGGCAAGACTCTTGTCGTGTGATCGTTTTGTTAGCTTATGCGTAAGGATTCTCTCTTAACATACTCAACATGAATTCCGATAAAGCATCATGCGTTCATATGTATCTTCAACATTACTTTTATTTGGAATTTTACTTAGTTGCACTCGCAGCCCGGTATCTTCTACAGCAGTTATAAATTTAGGGAACGTCAATGCACAATCTTTAGGTAATGTACGTGTATTGATCTTGAATGTGAGTGGTCCAAGCATGCAAAGAATTATCTACCAGTGGTCATGCCCCAATGAAGAATGCACAACATCTGATATCCCAACTCAAATTGAAATTGAAGTTCCCGCGGGATCTCAGAGACTTTTTCAGGTGATCGTAGCAGGAGAAAATTCTGCTAATAATACGGTCCAATTTAATTATGATGATGAGCAACTTGATGTTTCTGGGTCGTCTATGCCGCTAGCACTAACACCAACTCCTCTGGCCTCTGGCGGATCCATGTTTGATTTTGGCGGAAGATATTCTGTAGATGGAACAAACTTTCACTCCGGTTGGATTGATATGGTTTACCAACCACCAGGAAAGCCTGCAATGGTAATTGAGTCTCACTACATGTTTGCAGGTTGGTTTCGATTATTCGGTGTAGATGGTGCCGGGTTTAGTTACGTAAAAAGAGAAAATGGTGCGGCAATATTTTCAAATGTAAGTTTATCTTCTTTAGATACAACTGTAATTCCAGGTAAGTATGCGAGATTTGAAAAACCATCTTACTATTATGATGGAGATGAAAATACAGTAGGAGTGCAATGTACACCAAATCCTTCTAGTAAAGAGTATTCTATTTTAGGTTTTTTTGGACCAAGCTCGTACACATCATCAAAAAGCATTCAGTACTCGAACACTCCCTCAACCTATACTTTCAGCACGCTTTGGGAGTCTAGCGACTGCAGCACGACTCCGTATGAATGGAACATATCTGGATCATCCACTGAGTCAAGACCTGTTGATGCTTTTTCATCTGGATCATCAACCCCATGTAATGGTACCGAGTTTACAACCTGTCTGCTCTATGAACACAAAGGAATTCAAAATAGCAACGAATACGAATTTCGTATTCATGGCCCATTCAGAGCATTTCAAGATGGAGGGAATGATGTTTTTGTCTCCGTCACAGCTGGTGATTTAGATACAGAAGGTGATGGAACAGATTTAAGATTTAGATATACACTCTTACCTGGCGTTACATCCTCAATTGTTAGTGGAGTTGACTACTTTGTAAATCGAAATACAGATGAGTCAAGCATCGACTCCGAGGACATTTCATGTGCAGCTCTGACTTCAGATGGTTACGTTACGCTTACCGATATCTTCTCCTCTACATCCACTCCATCGTCTTCAGGTGAGTTATTTGAAGTGATCTATCAAGAAGTTCCTGCCGCAGGAGCACCTGGCTCCTTTACTCTCGTAGTTGCATGCCCTTACGTGCTCTCGGGCAGCACTAAAGTCTATTACGATAAAGCTAGTGTAAGCGGTTATGGCATCAATTAATCTTTCAGAATTGAACCAGACCACAAACACTTAATATTTAAAATATAAATTTCCGATTAAGACTACATGAAAATTCTAAGCTCTGCTGCAGCTGTATTATCAGGATTTATATTAGTTATATCAATGTCGTGTACCCGCGATATAAAAAAATCTACGATTGAACTCACATTTGGCGAAGGTATACAAAGTACTCTGCTTAGAGGGGTTATCATAAACGTCACAGCTCCAGATATGCAGCCCGTCTACCTAAGCTCCTTTAATCATAATAGTGGTGTAGGGGGAAGTTATGTTGTAGAAGTTCCGCCAGGTCCCAACAGATTATTTCAAGTTCTGGGCATTGTTTATGACACGTCAACAGAGACAGAAACATTTCAATACTCAGAAATTACAAAAAATGTAGGATCATCACCAGAAACTCTTCCTATGCAGCTTGCGCAAATAGGAGGATCCACTACAAAAGAAGCGCGTATCTATGGACGCTACGACATTGATGATGTTTTTCCAACAGGAACAATTCTTGTAAGATTTCATCCCAATACAACTTCGCCACCTATGCTAATCAAAAAAGATTTGATGTTGAATGGATGGTTTGAAACTTTTGGTATAGCAGACGCTACGGCAAAATTCTCTTACGTTCTTCAAGAAACAGGACAAGTCCTTTTTAATCAAGTCAGCTTTGATGACGCTACCCTGAGTGCGCCGTTTTCTAGCGCTGCTACATGGAATTTAAAATTCGGAGTTCCAAAGCATTATAGATTTTTGGGAGCTAATGCCACAGAAGCCATTCCATTTAGAACAATACCCGCCATGGATATCTATATGGGGCACTATAGC
>CAUJDY010000147.1 GCA_963169805.1 Bdellovibrionota bacterium
TTAGATAATTCAAGAAGCTTAACATCCGTCGTGCAATCAAAAAAGGTCTCTAACATTGGTATGAGAGTCATGGTAATAAATGACGCAAATATCCCGGATATAAATCCTGCTATACAATTCCACATCACTTGCTGAAACAGCGGAATGCCAGATTCAATTTGATTTGAAAGCAAAGTCACGAGCAAAATAATGAGTGTATTTACAGCACCTACTCTTAATCCTGCTATATAAATATCATTTCTCTTTTTACAAGAGTACACACCTCGTGCACCCGCTATACCTCCAATAAAAATAACAACGAAATACATAAAAGAGTAGTCCATCATAATAGCCAGCGCAGTCATCAAAAAGGCTGTAAAGATCCAAACCACTTCTCCAGAAAAAATAAGCAAACCCACTAACATCGGACCAGATGCCACTGGTAACAAATACTTATAGGCAATACTTGGTATAATTGCCGAAAATCGATCCTGAAGAGTTTCGATTAGTAAAAACAAACTCACCTTCGAAACAATTACAACAATCAAGGCAACAACACCCATGATTGCTAAATCCTTAGGTGTCACTTTTATTTTACTAAAAGAAAATCTACGAACATAAGAAAAGAATACTAAAATTAAACTGACAAAAAAGACTGCAAGAGTCATGGATTCAAAATCTTTTTGCCCTTGAGAATCTCTTCTGCGGATTTCATCTAAAACTCTCTTGTGATAAGGCTGAACAACTGTTCCCTCTGTAATTACAGTTTGATTTTTTTGAACCTGAACAACTACTGGCGGGATTGTTTCTCGTGCCTTTTGTTTTCGATTAGCTGTTTCTTGTCTATTTGGCGTAAGATTTGGGATAACTAACTTTTGTGCTAATTTTACGATGTTTTCTTTATCTCGATTCGTAAAATTTGGAGATAGCCGCATCCCTTCCAAATTCATAGAAATTCGAGCCTCATGAAGCTGCTTAAGCCTATCGACGTCAGAGGTGAACTCATGCCCACCTCCACCACGCTCTACAACTCGAACAACAACTTGCTTAAAATCTTTCTTTTCAAATTCATTCAGATCATGAATCACTTTTCCATTAGAAAGTCTCTCAATCAAGCGGCTTACCGTATTCTCTATAGTAACAGAGAATTTATTTATGACTAGCCATTCAAAGAGTTTAATTGGAATATCAGTTGCACCAAGAAGTTGTTCAAACTTCTCTTTATAGACAAGATATTCCTTGGCCTTTTCCTCTCTTTTGTAAGTATCTGAAGGCCAAGACGTTTTTGAAAGAATTTTTCGCATTTCGCGAAAGCTCACATAAAGACCGTTTAAAATCGGCTCATAGGTATTGAGTTCGTAATCATAGACCGGAGGTACAAGATCCTCTGCTTTTTTCTTTCTAACAGCAGTTTCAATTTCATCTACAAATTCGAAAGTTTCCGGAGACTTAATATCCGATGATATAACATCACCCTCTTGATAACCTGTATAAACAAAATCAAAGTTTGATGTGATTAAAAAAGAAAGCGTAAATGAAAATAATACGACAAGCAGAAGACGACGAATCTTAAATGCATCCTCAAAAAAATAAAGGAATTTACCAAAAATCGTTTTTTCAATTCCCAAAGAATTAACCCAATCCACAAATTTATTTGATGGATCTGAATACTGAGATCTTGAGTTTTCAGATTGTTGGGGCTTGAAAAGTTTCTTTTGCATACTCAGGTTTTAGTCCTCATAAGTGAGAGAATCAATGATGTTTTTTTCGTCTCTTTTCAATAGTTTAATTCCACTAAACGCTACTTATAACATATCGGTAGTTTATCACAGTTTTAGCTCATATTGATGCAAATCAGGGCAATAGCCTAACCGACAAAAGTTCTGTACCCTTGCATCGAACGCTGTCCCCTGATAACGTGCAAAACAGTTAAGATTCTTCAACCTTTAGACTAGGTTTTAAAACACCAAACAGGACATTTATGACAAACATCCCGCCTTCAAATCTAAAAACATTCGAAGCACTTGTTGAAATCATGAAAACTTTGCGCTCAAAAAACGGCTGCCCATGGGATAAAGAACAAAGTCATGAAACCCTAACCCAGCATGCAATGGAAGAGGTTTGTGAACTCATAGATGCAATTGAAAATCGCAATGAAGAAAATCTTAAAGAAGAGCTTGGAGATGTTTTGCTACAAGTTGTATTTCACTCTGAAATTGCAAGAGGTGAGCAGCGTTTTGATATTTATGACGTGCTAGAAAAACTCAATAGCAAACTTGTTTCTAGACATCCCCATGTCTTTTCAGAAAACAAAGCAGCAAATGCAGCAGATGCACTCAAAAGCTGGAATCAAGCAAAGGACAAAGAAAAAGGAACACAAAAAATTTTAGATATTCCAAAACATTTGCCTGCTCTTCAGTATGCCCAGAAGCTTGGAGATAAGACCAAAAAGTTTCACTTTGACTGGGCGTCTGCGCAGGATGTTTTTAAGCATGTGGAGGAAGAAGTACAAGAGTTCAAAGAAGCTATGACAACTAGCCAAGATCATCTTGAGGAGGAGTTTGGCGATTTACTCTTTACTCTCGTTCAAACAGCCCGCCATCTCAAAATTGATGCAGAGAAAGCTTTACGCCGTACAAATCTAAAAGTCGTTTCTCGTTGGTCTCGCATGAGAGATTTTGCTGTCAAAAATAATCTGAACTTTGAATCTCTCTCAACGGATCAACTCAACGATCTCTGGAAAGAGGTTAAAAAAGACGAAAAAAAAATCTAGTAAAAAGGCGTCTGCTCACTTTTTGATGACCACCGCGTCTAATGCGGTGGTCATCAAAAAGTGAGCAGACGCCTTTTAGGAAATTCGTCGTCGAATGTTTTTGAAAATGAGATCAAATTCTTCACAACGAAGAAGTTTGGTAATAGCAAAGTATACAACTGCTGAGCCTACAATAGTGAAAGAAAGCCCAACTACTTTGACAATTAAACTTGCACCAAAATAGTCTACAAATGGTGTGTAAAGACGTGTGACATACGACATTATAAATGCTGCAAGAGTAAATTTTAATAAACTCACAAAAAATCGCACAACAAAAACACTCCCAATCAAAAACTTAAAACCTACAAGCAACAAAACCAAATTCAAAACAGAAGATACAACTGTAGAAATCACAAGTCCCGTAACACCATATTGCTGAATAAGTTCTTGCGCTAAAAAGAAATGAGCGACAAGACAAACCCCAGAAACAACAGCAGGAAAAAGAGTATTTTTAATTGCATAAAAGCTCGGCAAACACACCCTCACCCCACTGTAGCTTAAAATTGCGAATGCATAGACACCTAGAACTTGAGATGTGTAAAAGAGATCGTTATCACTAAACTTCCCACGGTTGAATAATACATCCACAATTGGTGTGGACAAAAAATAAACCCCAAATGCGCACGGAACAGATACATAAAAGATAGTTCTTAAATACTGATTGGAGGTTAGCCCCATTTGTTCTTTTTCTCCTTGAGCCCATAACTGAGACAGTGTGGGCAAAAGAGCTGATCCTAAACTGACAGCAAATAAGGCTAAAGGTAACTCTAAAATTCGATCTGCTAGATAAATCCAAGAGTTCGCACCTTCCTGTAAAGATGCCGCAAATCGTGTGTTAATCAAAATCGTAAGTTGTAAAATTCCAAGGCTCAATAGACCTGGTAATGTTTTTTGAAAAACTGCCAAGACATTTTTGTTCCAAAATGAAAATGTAAATTTAGGAAAATATCCATGGCGAATCAGAGATGGAATCAAAATTGCCATCTCAAAAAAACCACCAACGACAACTCCCCACGCTAGCGTCAAGTTAGAAACTGATGGTAACATTGCAGGTACAAACGTAGAACCAATCATTGCAACATTAAAAAGTACAGGCGCAAACGCTGCGAGTTTAAATTTTTTGAGAGCATTTAAAATCGCCATAAAATAGGCATACATACAAATAAAAATCACAAATACAAACATGATACGAGTCATTTGCACAGTCAGATCAAACTTGCCCTCAACTGCCATGTACGCTTCTTCTCCAGCCATCAAACGCACAATATCTTCTGTATAAATCAAACCTAAAACAGTTATGGCAGATAAAATAAGGAATAAGAGAGAAAAAACCCCACAAACCAACTCATAGTCGTCTCGTTTTTCCTTGTTCTTAGAGTGGGTCATTAGATCTATAAAAACTGGGATAAAACTTGCTGAAAGGGCCCCTTCACCAAAAAGCCGCCGAAATACGTTAGGAATTCTAAAAGCGACAAGCCAGGCATCTGTAACCGTCCTTGAGAAGAATGCATAGAGAGCCATATCACGTAAAAGCCCCAGAATTCGGCTACTTAGAGTGCCTAAAGCCATTGATCCGGCCGCACGAATCAGATGTTGATTTTTTTCAAGTTGAGGGCTCTTCATGCGAACTCCTTGCATGGTGCAATATCCTATGGTACGTAAAATCCTTTAATAAAGTCCAATAATTATTGATATTTGGCTAAATTAGCGAAGAAACTAAGCGACAAACTTAGAAATAAAAAAATAAGAACCAAGGGAGAGTAAATTGGCTACACACAAATCATCTGAAAAAAGAGCTCGTCAGGATTTAAAAAGATCAGCAAGAAACAAAGCTCATTTGAACACAGTAAAAACATGGGAAAAGAAAGTTCGCACAGCAGTTGCTTCTAAAGATGCAAAAGCAGCTCAAGCTATTCTAAAAGACTTTACATCTGTAGTTGGTAAAGCCGCTCAAAAGGGTGCTATATCAGTTAAGTCTGCTGCTAGAAAAGTATCTCGCATTTCTCAGCAAATTTCTGGATTAAAGTAATTTTTAAATTAAAATTTAGATTTCAATTCAAAGGCGCATGATGCGCCTTTATTTTTTTGGGCTACCTTTAGTATTAAGATTGCTCAATATCGTTTAAGCTTAATTCTTTTCTTTGTGAAATATAATCTCTTAATGCTCTACGATCTTCGAAACTCACAGTTGTAAACTCAATACCCACACGAGATAGATTATCTTTGACGTTCTGGTAGCGTACAAGGGCTCGTGTTATAACACAGTACCCGCCCGGAATAAAAAAACTTACAACCATTTGATCACCAACACTGACCGCGATTCCTGTTGTAAACATCATTCCTTTTTCACCCAATTCAACAGTATTTTCCGTAAAATACTGACCTTGAATAAGTGCCCCTACGCGAGTAAAAAACTGGCGTCTAGGATAGCGTCTTTTAAATGTTGTAGTTTGCGTCTGGCTCACAGACTTTATATCGGACTTCTTGAGCTAAGTCTGTAGAAGCAACTCAAGAAGCTAGACAAAAGTTTTAGGTATACCTAAGAGAGCACATTCATCAATAAGTGATTTAGATAAATTTCACCTGAAATTGGAGAACTCTTAAGGTGACGATCTGTTTTGAGAAGTTCTTTATATGTTTCTAGAAGCTTTGCACGAGAAAACATTTTTGCTTGATCTACATAAGATTGAGTAAAAAAAGGAGGTACACCAATATACGCGCTTACGCTTTGCGAGCTCATACGCTTAATGAGCGCCTCTTGCGTGAGAAGTAGGATGCGAATATGTCTTGTAACCATAGCAAGAATACCCACCTCACTTTCCCCCTGATCTAGCAAGTACTTTTGAATCTTGAGGGATTTTTCTAAATTCTTCTCCCCAATAGCTTTTGTAAGTTCAAAAATTGAATCTAACTTTGTTTTAGATACAATTTTTTCTATATCATCAGCCTGAATTTCTGTACGCTCACCTGTATAAGCTGCTAGTTTCTGAATTTCATTTGAAAGGTCTAATAAATGAGTACCTACTGTTTCCTTTAGAATGTGCGCATCTTTTAAAGAAATCTTTTTATCATATTTTTGAGCAATATTTTGAATCCATGTTGGAATAGTTTTTTCATGCGGCGGAGAAAAATCTATGACTGTAGCTTTTTTTAGAAGATCTTTTGATATTTTCTTTCTTTGATCCATACTTTCAAACAAGACAACTAAACATGCTGTATCTATTGGCACTGACATCATATTCGAGAGCTCTTCTAAGCCATTTGTATTCAATTCATGTGCCCGCTTTACGATAATCAAGCGCCGCGCACTCATCATAGGTAAGGTTTCTAGTGCTTGGGCTACTGTTTCCATTTCAATTGAGTTTGCATCGTATATATCGAGATTAAAGTCTTCTCCTCCATCTTTAAAGACTTCAGATTTAAGCACTTTAAGTGCCTCTTCAACAAGATAGACTTCTTCTCCTAAAAAAATATAAAAGGGTTCAATCTTCCCGCTCTTTGTGATTTTCACAAACTGTTCAAATTGCCAGCTCGCCATTAAAAGTTCTCCGAGAGCTGTTCAAATGCCTGAGCCATTGTATCCTCAGCAATCAACTGTATATACTGGAGACGAGCACTTTGATTGTAAATAGGGTTTGCGGTGTTGATTGTCTGTTTTGTAATTGCAGGAGCTGAATAACGTCTTTCCCCAGTAAAACTACCGGTCCATAATTCAGCTAAGTCAGAACTTCTTTTTAGCGTAATCTTTGTTGTTACATAAATACGATATTCTTTTGATAGGACAACACCTTGCGGAAGATCTTCAAACCCTGAGTCGGACCGTGTGACCTCTGAGCCCGCGACATGCTTTACAGATGTAATTTCCCCATAGACGATGGCTTGAGACTCTTCTTTTGATACAACCTTTGCAAGGCTAGAACGCTCCATCTCTTTTCTAAAGGCTTGTGTAAAAATATTCTCGATCGAAACTTCCTGGGATTTATTTTTAAAAACGGGCACAGCAACAAGCTCGTAGCCACCTGGGATTTGTCTTTCCGGAGATCCCAACCTGTAAGCACAACTTGATATGGTCAGTGCGCTTACAATCGCAATAACCAGATTTAAACTCATGATTTTCAATAAAAGGCTCATTACTTTTAACTACATTTGCCCCACAAAATTGTCACGATCATAGAGTTTGACGCGCAAACTCATCCCCTGCTAAAAGAATGTTATGTTTAAGAATCTATTTAAAATATCCCATAAAACAAACACAGTTCCTCTCTTGATGACTCCGGGGCCAGTTTTGGTTCCAGATGATATTATGGAAGTGTTTGGACGCCCAATTATTCATCACAGAACTGAGGGCTTTGAAATTGACTTGAAGTATGTCCTCGAAAAGTTGCCACAGGTTTTTAAAACAAAACAGCAAGCTTTTTTACACACATCCACGGGCTCAGGCGCAATGGAATCTGCCATTGTAAACACTCTTAGTCCAGATGATACAATTTTGACTATTGTGAATGGAAAATTTGGTGAGCGCTGGACCGAAATGTCTAAGGCATTTGGACTCAAAGTGATCGAGTATAATGTAGAATGGGGCAAATCTTTTGAAATACAAAAAGTAAAAGATTATTTCTCTAAGCACCCAGAAATTAAAGCCGTAGCCTGCCAGGCCTGCGAAACAAGTACAGGCGCTTTAAATCCCATACACGAACTTTGCACTTTTGTATCACAGACACAGGCAATCACTATTGTGGATGCTATTACAGCACTCGGCGCAACACGTTTGGATATGGATGCATGGAACATTGATGTTGTTCTTGGAGGCTCCCAAAAAGCCTTTATGCTACCAACAGGACTTTCCATGATTTCTTTTTCAGAAAAAGCCTGGAGATTTATTGAAACATCAAAACTACCTAAGTATTACTGGGATATTCGAAAAGAAAAAAAAACAAATCAAAAAAATCAAACTTATTTCTCATCTCCAGTTTCAATCATCAGAGCCCTTAAGACGTCATTGGATATTATTTTAGAAGTTGGTGTAGATGCATTTGTTGAGCGCCACGAGCTGATAGCACATGCGGTAAGAGAGTATGGTAAAGATTTGGGATTAGAGGTTTTTGCACAAACCCCCTCCCCTACAATTACTGCCTTCAAACTTCCACCGAACATTAATGGAGAAAAAGTTCAATTCATAATGGAGCATACTCACGGAATTACGATTGGCGGAGGTCAAGAGCACCTCAAGGGTAAAATCATTCGCATTGGGCACATGGGAGCAATCGAAAGAGATCATATTATGCTCACATTTGAAAAACTCCAAAATACGCTTGCAGAACTAGGACATCAAAAGCAGAACGTGAATCATAACTGGAATCTCATAGAAAAATTAAAACCTCTTCCGAAAGTGAAGAAATGAAAAAAGTTGTTGTCACAGATCGTTTCTCAGTACAAGCGCTAGCCCTCTTAAAAGCACATTGCGATGTGACTGCAGGAGAAATCTCCGCAAGTGATTTAAACGATGCCGAAGTTTTAGTAATTCGCTCTCGAACTCAAATAACTCAAGAGTATTTAGAACAAACCCCTAATGTGAAGCTTATCATAACAAGTACAAGTGGGTATGACCATATCGACCTCGATGAAACTCAAAAACGCTCAATCATAGTGACACACACACCTGATGCGAATGCTCAGAGTACTGCAGAGTTAACATGGCTACTTTTGTTATCTCTGGCTCGACAATTTTCACAAACACAAAAAATGCTTCAAACTCAAAATTGGGATCGAAAAGCGTTAAATGGAATTGAGCTTGCGGGAAAGACCATAGGTATTGTAGGGCTGGGTCGTGTGGGTAGCAAAGTGGCTCAGATTGCAAAGGCATTTCAAATGAAAGTTTTTGCTTACGATCCATATAAAGAAGATTCTGATTTTATTGGTATTGAGCGAGTGGGCTATACGGAGCTTCTCAGAATGTGTCATATTGTGAGCTATCATGTTCCTTACACAAAAGAGACTCATAGAATGCTCAATCGCAATCTCTTTGAAGATATGCTCGACGGGATGATTGTTATCAATGCCTGTCGTGGAGAAGTGATGAATGAGCTTGATCTGTTACACGGACTTGAAATTGGTAAGATTAGTCGCCTTGGACTTGATGTTTTCGGAAAAGAACCGTTAGATCCAAAGTCACCGCTGCTATCACATCCGCGAGTCGTCTGCACGCCACATATTGGAGCAACCACAGAGACGGCATTTGAGAACTCATCACTCCATGCAGCACAAAAGTGTTTAGACTATTTTGCTGGCAAAAAACTCGAGGACCTTCTGCCTTACGATAAACCCTGGTGGAATTATACCTTTCGCCGCTCTTAGCGCACAGCTCTTAAGTTGAAATTAAGCTTTATCCCTTCTATTTTGTGGTCGAACTTTTATTGTATTACGCCTTGTTTTTTATTTCCTACAAGGCGGCAAGACATAACAACAAAACTCGCGCCGTATTTTGGTCTGAATCGCGGAGCGAGGGAGTGAGGCGACAGGAGCATAGTACTTCTATGTGACTGAGCCGATAGACCGAGTAACAATACTCTGAACGGAAAGGCAAGCGAGGAAAAAATGGCGGGGATAGTGGTAGTGGGCGCCCAATGGGGCGACGAAGGAAAAGGAAAAGTTGTAGATGTATTTTCATCTCAGGCAGACTACGTTGTTAGATATCAAGGCGGGGCAAACGCTGGTCACACCCTAGTTGTTAATGGGCAAAAAACTGTTTTACATTTAATTCCATCTGGAATTTTGCACCCCAAAGCAACATGCATCATCGCATCTGGTGTTGTGATAGATATTGAGCTCATTCTTAAAGAAATTAATGCACTCAAAGCAAATGGCTATATTCAGAGAGAAGGTCAGCTGTTAATTTCAGATCAAGCTACAATTATACTGCCATATCACAAAGCTCTCGATGCAGCTCGCGAAGAGTCTCTTGCAAACGAAAAAATTGGAACAACCGGAAAAGGGATTGGCCCGGCATATGAAGACAGAGCTTCACGTCGAGCTATTTTATTACAAGATATTTTTGATTTGAAAACACTGAAGAAAAAATTAGAGAAGGCTCTTTCTGAGAAAAACTTCCTTCTTGAAAAATACGGAAAATCTACTTTTAGTGTAGAAGACGTTTATAATTTAGCGGCAAAGTGCGCCGAAGAACTCAAAGAGTACCGCTGCTCTGATACTTCATCTTTAATCTATAACGCTCTGCGCATGAGAAAAAGAGTCTTATTTGAAGGTGCTCAGGGGACACTTTTAGATCTCCTTCACGGCACTTATCCATTTGTAACATCTTCTGCAACAGTGGCAGGGTCTGCATGTATAGGATCAGGAGTAGGCCCCACAGACATCACTAAAGTGATTGGGATTATGAAGGCCTACAATACAAGAGTTGGATCTGGCCCTTTCCCAACAGAGCTTAACGATGAGGTTGGTGAGCGTATTCGCAAGATTGGAGCTGAATTTGGGGCGACGACGGGGCGTTCACGCCGTTGTGGTTGGCTTGACCTTGTAGCTCTTAGATACGCGATCCGTATCAATGGAATCTCTTCTCTTGCGATGATGAAATTGGATGTATTGGATGAATTTGATGAAATCTTAGTAGCAACTCATTATGAAATTGATGGGCAGCTCACAACACAAATGCCAACTTCGCCTGATCTTTTAGCAAAATCGAAGCCGGTATATAAAGCTTTCAAAGGATGGAAGAAAAATCTCACTGAAATGAGATCTATTGGTCAAATACCTAAAGAGTTATCAGACTATGTGCACTTCATAGGCAATGAAGTAGGAACTCCTATCGATGTTATATCGGTTGGACCGGGTCGTGAACAGACGCTCTGGATTAAGCCTTTGTTTACTGAATAATTTTTTTGAGAAGTCGTTGACTGTTAGCCAGAAAGTTTTTAATTTAGCGACTCTTTTGACGTGATCCACTAGCTCAGTCGGTAGAGCACATCCCTTTTAAGGATGGGGTCGAAGGTTCGAATCCTTCGTGGATCACCATTTTTTTGAAAATTTAATACGTTCCCATCGTCTAGTGGCCTAGGACACTACCCTTTCACGGTAGATACAGGGGTTCAAATCCCCTTGGGAACGCCAACTCAAACAAAGCTAACCGCATAGTGGTTGGCTTTTTTTATTTGTGCTTTTGTGCGGAGAGATGGACGCAAGCCCTGCCCCCAAAGTACTCAAAATTGCCCTTAATCACCAGCACCGTTCTTTAAATCATGAGATAGAGGAAAAAATTGAACGTTAATTTGATACACCGTCGCGGCATCTTTGCTCTGGCCAGAGATACTAAGCATTTCTTCATAGAACTTATAGATAGCGCTTTTATATAATTTAAGATCTTCGGCTGCTATTTTAAATGTCATACAGCTAATTTCTCTTTGATCCGAATTGATATCCCGAATCGATTGTATTCCTTTTTGAATCATGGAGATGTGGAAAGGGATAACAATACTTCCCGTTTCTTTTGGAGTTACAAGAACTTCTTTCGTTGAGATGTACAAAGAGTTTTTTTTCTCGACTAAATTTAATGTTTCTAGTGTAGCCAATGATTTTTTGAGATCAGATGATTCTACATGCTCTAAAAAAGTCTTTTGAATCTGTTCATAGGTAGCGCCTTGAGGATAATACGAAATAACTTCTCTCACTGCCACCGTTAACCAACTTTGATAATAGTTAACCATTTCTGAGCTAATTAATAATCTTTTTCTTATTTTCTTTGAAGACACAATTTTTTTTGAATACTCTAATTGATCTTCTGTGTTCTTAGCTTGATTAAACATACAGAGGTTAACAAAAAATTCTCTCTCAACTTCAGCAAGCTCCAAGGCTTTTGCAAGTTTATGAGTAATGGGCTTTGTGAGATTTT
Organism: Bdellovibrionota bacterium; assembly: GCA_963169805.1. GTDB lineage: Bacteria > Bdellovibrionota > Bdellovibrionia > Bdellovibrionales > JAEYZS01 > CAUJDY01. The sequence goes on from CAUJDY010000147.1 coordinate 11,694, forward strand.
TTTTCCTTGTATGATAGAGAGGAGAAAACTTGGAGATCTCACTCCTACTCTACGGTTAAACTCTCTATAGGTCAGGCTTGCATCAATTGAAATCTCCACAAATAAAAAGAGGGTCAGATGGCGGTACTTTTTCCTTCACCAGAGCACATAATCTTTCAATTTGCCTCTCTCTTCCCCAATCCGTTAAATCAAGGTGCAATGTCATGATATGCAAATTCTGATTTGGATGCTCTGGCAGCGAAACTACTCCATGCAATATTCCTCTTTGCTCAAAACGATGATTTGAAATATCGATGTTATCATATGAATCAAAAGGGAGCTGGCTTAATATAGCATTACCATGGTGACCTTTACTGTATATCGCATTTTTACCATAAGCAAAATGAGGCCATATTTTATCAGCTAAAATTTAAAGTTGAGATTTCTCCGTTAGCTCCGGGTAAGAACCCATCACTTCCTGAAGACAAACTATGTTAGCACCGGACTCAGCAATTTTTTCCCTTATTTGCTCCACAGTATATTTAACCTTACCTAATGACCAACCCTTTTGAATATTTAAAGTAAGTATTTTTATATTTTTATTAATCATAGTTAGAGCCAATACCGAATCAATTGCAAAAACTTTATCAGAAGTTTGTCCAACCATCTTCTTCTTGGCAAGAGATTCTCATTAATTTCAAGTGAACTTCTACAATCTATCAAAAACTGTGATTCCAAAGATTCTATAGAATTTTTATGAGTAAGTACGGCATCAATTTCTTGATCGTGCAAAAAACTTCTATGATTCCAATTACTAGACCCAATCAAAGCCCAATCATCTATCAACAAAGTTTTTGCATGCAAAAAATCACACTGGTACTCAAAAATACGAATTCCAGAATGTAAAAGTGTACGATAATATGTTTCTGTAAGAAGCTTCATAAACCACGGCACAGATCGACTAGGTACCAAAATTCTAATATCTACATTCTTTTCACGTTCCATTATGAGTGCGCGCAAAATCGATGGAGGAGGAATAAAGTAAGCATTTGTTATCCACACTCTTTTTTTAGCACGAGCGATACGATTCCTCAAATCTCTGTTGTATGACTTGCGCAACCTACGTGTTTGGTTTAAACGAATGAGAGAGTTAGGATTATAGATTTTTTGGATATTGATTGTATAGGGTTCGTCCCCTGCCCAGTTACTTTCAAATGCGGCCAATACCCTCTCTGTTTCGTGACCTGTAACTTGAACACCTGTTTCACGATATGCAACATTGGTGATATTAAAGCTTCCTAAAAATAACCAGTTGTTATCTATCAAACATATCTTTCTATGTAGTCGTTTATTCCATTTTGCTGACAATTGAAAAATCTTGCGAAGCCATAAGACATTCCATCGAAAAAATGAGGACAAGAATAAGGGGTGGAAAACCTGGTAATCCACATTATAGCTATGCAGTAAAGACTTTAATTTAGGAAGTTGAAAAAAGCTTCCTACGCCATCGGTTACCACACGTACTTTAACACCTCTCTGAGCAGCAGAACGAAGCGCCTCTAAAACTGCCATGCCAATCTCATCGCAGTCGAAAATATAGGTTTCAAGTATGACGGAGTTTTGTGCTTTCAGTATACTAGAAATTAGGTCTTCAAAATACTTTTTTGAAGAATAATAAATAACTTCTGTTCTCCAACTTTCCATAGCTTTCGTATAACCTTTCGCGTGTGCTGATTATAGCGAGTCTACTACAACTCTCCAAATTCTATTTCCAAACAGCGATCCACCTTCATATAACAGACCTTTGATTTGAACCAACCGCCCATAGAAAATTGGGTATTATTTGAACGACAAGGATGAATATCCTCCTCAAGTTAGGACTTAAAACTATACAATAGAGTGATTTTTACCAGCCCTCTACCCAACAATCCTGGATTGCGATATGTTGCCCCCTTAACTCTTAAAAGAAAGTACCTTATGAGTTCATTTCAAGATTTTAACCTAATTCCTACGCTATTAACTTCCCTTCAAGAAATGGGTCTTAAAGATCCAACTGTGATCCAAAACCTCGCTATCCCCCGCTTACTTGAAGGACAATCTCTTGTTGGCGTTGCAGAGACTGGGACCGGAAAAACACTCTCCTACGTCCTCCCTATCTTGCACCAACTTAAAAATTTAGAGTTGAGTGGAAATCAGGTTACACGCGCAGGGCACCCAAGAGCCTTAATACTTGTTCCAACGCGTGAACTTGGAGAACAAGTTACAAAAGTTTTTAAACCATTCACTCACTTAACACGACTGCGTGTGCGCGGTATTATGGGTGGAACTTCCATGCAAGTTTCCAAGAAGAATACGCTTGGACAATTTGAGGTTCTAGTTGCAACCCCTGGTCGCTTAGTAAAGCTCATCGAAAAGCGTCATGTCGATTTAAGCGATGTCAGAATTCTTGTTCTAGATGAAGCGGACCAAATGCTAGACAAAGGCTTCTTTCAAGATGCAAAATTCATCATCAGCTGCTGCCCTAAAGAAAAACAAATGGCGCTTTTCTCAGCAACTATTTCTCAAACCGTGCAACAACTTATTGACTCAAACTTTTCTGGAGTTGAAATCTTGCATGGCCAAAAAAGCCATAAGCTTGTCCCACAACTCACAACTCAAAATTGGGATGTCATTGACGGAAAAAGACGCCCCTTACTTGAAAAGCTTATTAAGAACAAAACAGAAGGACTCACTCTCGTTTTTGCAAATACACGTGAGCAATGCGATAAATTGGTACAAGAATTTACAAACATGAAAGTCTCTTGCGCTGTATACCGTGGAGAAATGGACAAGCAACAAAGACGCTCTAATTTAAAAGCGTTCCGCGATGGAAAGATTCAATTCCTCATTTCTACAGATTTGGGATCTCGTGGACTTGATATTCAGAATGTTGGTAGAGTTGTAAATTATCATATGCCTCAACAACTAGACAGCTACGTGCACCGAGTTGGTAGAACAGCGCGTGCCGGAAGAAAAGGACTTGTCGTTAATTTTATAACAGAACGAGATCAACGCATCTTAAGTCAAATTGAACGCGTTGTAAACCGACCTGTGAATGGATGAGTTTGAATGAAACTTATAATTGGCGATAAAAATTTATCTTCTTGGTCCATGCGAGCTTGGCTCACTGCTAAAAAATCAGGAATTCTATTTGAAGAAATTAAGATCTATTTAGACCAAAAAAATACTAAATCTGAAATATTAAAGTACTCACCTTCAGAAAAAGTGCCTTGTCTTATTGATGGCGCAAACACCATTTGGGATTCCCTTGCTATTTCTGAGTACCTGGCCGAAAAATCACCGCACCTTTGGCCCCAAGATTATTCACAGAGAGCTCTTGCACGATCTTATGCCTGCGAAATGCACTCCGGGTTTCCATCTTTAAGAAGTCAGTGCTCAATGGATATTAGACTTCGTATGCAAATTCGTCACCTCACCCCTTCTACCATCTCAGAAATCAATAGAATTTTGCAGATGTGGGAGCAGGCTCTCACTCAAAGTAACGGGCCTTTTTTATTTGGTAAATTTAGTATCGCAGATGCTTTTTTTGCGCCGGTAGTAATGAGATTTATTTCCTATGGAATACAAATTAAGTCTCAAAAAATAAAAAGTTATATAAATGCTATTGAGAATGATCCAGATGTAAGCACTTGGGTACAAGACGCTTTATTAGAGACACCAGAACCTGTCATTTTTAATGACTCACACAATACTTCAACTTAATATAAATCCAAGAGGTTCCCATGCTTTGGTCAAAAAAAGTCTCCGCACAAGATCTTCAAAACGCATGCAAAAATACTCTTTGCGAGCACATAGGAATGGAATTCACAGAGGTTGGAGATGATTTTCTAATCGCAAGAATGCCAGTTGATCATCGCACCATACAGCCTGCGGGACTTCTCCATGGCGGAGCCTCAGTTGCTCTCGCAGAAAGCCTTGGCAGCATTGCATCTCTTCTTTGTATTAAATCGGATTCTAAAATGCCAGTGGGAGTAGAAATCAATGCTAATCATCTCAAGGCAGTTAAATCTGGCTATGTTTATGGAAAAGTCACGGCCATCCGCAGGGGACAAACGACACATGTTTGGAATATCGAAATTAAAAACGAAGAAGGAGATCTGTGCTGCATAAGCCGACTTACGGTTATGGTCGTTGACCGCCGTTAAACTTTGTGAACAACTTCAGATAATGGAAGTCTATATCTTGGTCCCCACGTTCCTTTATCAGATTCCTTACCAACGCCAATAACCATCACAACACGATCGTGGCATTTTAATTTAAGCAATCTCTTAACACGACACTCATCAAAGCCTTCCATCATACAAGTCGCATAGCCTTGAGCTGTCATAGCTAATACAAAATTCTCAGCTGCAAGCGCCGCAGATTTGATTGCAATTTCTTGCACATCTCGGCGTGTTGCGGGTCTTCGCATAATTGGGCGGAATAAACCCACCAGATTAAAAATTAAAAATCTTACAAAACCTAAAATATTAAATATTCCCCAGCGATACATTGCTGGAATAAGTTTCTCGTAATACATCACAACAGGCTTAGGAGCATTTGAGGATTTGACCCACTCTATTAGACGCTTTTGTGAACGCTGCCAGGACTTGGGTGCTGCCACAACAACAAGTAACTCAGCTGCAGTTCGTGCAGCTGCTTGGCTTAGGCAGGCCTCAACAAGTTTCGCTTTTTTATCACCAGATTGTACCCAATAAAAATCCCAAGTTTGAGTGTTAGAAGAATTTGGAGCTAGCACAGCCATTTCCAATGCTTTATTCATGACATCCTCAGGAACCGTCTCTTCTGTAAATCTACGAATACTTCTTCTTTTATTAATTGTATCAAACAAATTCATAGAATTTCTCCCGGCCTGCACTTACATAAGTAGATTAAATCTATTGTCCTTGGAGTTCAAAGTAAATTTGAACAGTGTCCTCTAGACTTGCAACTGCAATAGAGGGATCGGGAATAGAGAGTGCTTTTAAGGATGCAGTTGATTTTCCCACCAAGTGATACTCATCACCCTTCTTTTCAGATTTAATGTACAAATCTAATGGATACTCTTTCCCACGAATTTTAATTTTAGCTGGAACAATCTGCTCCTCTGAACGATTCAATTCAATATCGGTCGTTAAAACAACTCGAATTTCTGGAAACTCAGCCATAGATAGACAAAAATTCCACATCTTTTCATTACGACCTTCGATATCTGTATCCATATCAGAAACTTTAAACACAATTTCTACATTCTTTGCCCTGGTCCCTTCTCTTTGAAATGTCACTTTGTAATTTTTCACATAGTTTTTAAAAGTCGATTTGAAAATTCCAACTTTCCACGCAACTAGATCAAACCGAATAAATTGCGAATTCTTTTTTGCCTCTACATAATTTTCATTTGAAACTTCTAATGCAGCAGCTTGGCACACAAAGCTTAACACAAACATAAATACAACAATCAGTTTCATATAGCACTCCTATAAAATCATTTTTGTTAGTCCCTCGAGAGGACGATAAACATTCCCAATAATACCTATAAAAGAATTAGCTCTTCTCTGACTCCATGACAGAAGTATAGCAAGACTTTCCACAAGAATTGGCCTACGAATAAACCACTGAAAAAATATATTTAATCTTCTCTTTTCATCTGTTTGCATCTTTTTTAATTTGATATACTTACTAGAAGCATCCGATAAATCAAACGCTCGGCCATTCTCTAATATACTTTCTGCCAAGATCTCTGCAGTCAGGAAAGCATTGTACATTCCTTCTCCGGTAAGAGGATCCACAAATCCTCCTGCATCTCCAATCAAAGCAAACTTTTTACTTGCGACACATTTAACTTCGGATTGTATCGGAAACACAGTCCAAACATGTGTTTCTTGCGGCAGCTCACCAAACTGACCCCTTAAATCTTCTGATTTTTGAATATATTCATTAAGTATATCTCGAGGGTCTCTTTTACCCTTAAGCAGTTCTGAATCACAAACTAGAGATATATTTGACTCTTGAACATCTATAGGATTAACCCCAATGTAAGCTCCATCTTCAAAAAGGTGCATTTGTCCTAATCGATCTAAAGTCTTTTTTGGACTCACATAGCTGTGTATTGCAACTCTCTTTGTTTTTTGATTGGTATCAACACCAAAAAACTTTGCAACGCGCGACATTCTTCCGTCCGCACCCACAATAAATCTCCCCCTATACTCCCTTTCTCCAGCAACTACTTTAACAATATCCATACTTGTATCGATTGAGGTAACCTGCTTCCCCATGGATATTTCACCATTGTAACTTAAATAGTGAGCAAGCATTCTCTCTTCCAAAATTTTTCTGTTAACAGATACCCCGTAGTTTTTCTGCTCAGTCTCTGGGAAATAACTTTCTACCAGTCGTCCTCTTCCAGAGACTAGCTTCATACCAAATATTGGTTCAAAATCTTTTAGTAAATGATCACTTTTTCTTTTTTGTAAAAGATGAACACCCTTGGGACATAAATATTCCCCACAAATTTTACGCTCTATATGAGCTTTTGCTTCAAGAACAAGCACTTTGCGCCCTTGCATCTTCATAAGAGTTGCAAAGTGAAGTCCGGCAATACTTCCACCTACTACAATTATGTCGTAAATCATATTTACTCCCATCGTAACAGTAAGCTATGAGCGGAGAAGCCAGGCCCAAATGCGAGCATATACCCAAGATCACCCTGCAAATTGTTTTTCTTCATAAATCTTTCTAAGATATGCAAGATAGTTGCACTCGACATATTTCCGCGAGTTCTTAAAATGTCTTTTGAATCAGAAATATCTTTTCTATATCTTCCGATAAAATCTTCCATTCGATTGATAATTTTCTTTCCGCCTGGATGAAATAAATAATTTTTAATAGACTCGACTGAAAGCTTATTTCTTTCTAAAAATGGGTAGAAAAACTTAGGAAAGTGTTCTTGAATTCGATCTGGAACTTCTTTGTCTAAGATAATTTTCAATCCTGAATCTTGTAGATGATAGCCCATCAGCTTACTGGTATGACTAAAATGATACATATCTGTATCAACTATTCTAGGAGCCAACTTATCTGTTTCGCCCATAATGACACAACTCGCACCATCCGCAAATATAGCTGTGCTAACAAGATTTTCCATAGATAGGTCTTTCTTTTGAAATGTAATACTTGGAATTTCTACAGCTATGATTGCTGCTTTTTTTGTAGGCTGATGTTTGAGAATATGACTGGCATAAGTCAAGGCAGCCGTCCCCCCTGCACACCCCATCTCAGTGATTGGCATTCGAATGACGTCTTTTCGAAGCCCTAGTTCATCAACTAAATATGAGTCCACGGATGGGATCATAAACCCCGTACAACTTGTTGTTATCAAATAATCAATTTCTTTCGGATCAACGCCACTCTCATCAAGAGCTTTCTTGAGCACAGCCCGCGCTAATTCAATGGCCGCCTCCATATATGCATTATTTTTAAGCTCAAACGTAAGGTCAGCAAAAACCATTTCAAGCGGCACTGCAGATTTCCTAGACTCAATTTCGGCTCCTTTAAATATTTTAAGAGCCATTCGTCTCGTATTTGCATCAAGTTGAGAAAGCCAATTTCTATCTGCAGCCTCAATTATTTTCTCGGTGGAGTAGCTATACTTAGGCTCAACACTCGTAACATGGATAATTTTTGACATATATAACCTCACTTTTCATGCTTCATTTTTCGATATATTCAAAGAATAATAAATACGACCTATATACTACCCAATTACTTAGCCTTTTCGATATGTTAGAAAATGACCTAGCACTTATGTACTATAGACTTAACTCTCCCCTACTATGTCTCAACATAAGATATGTAGAATTATTTGCATTCAATAATCTCATGCCCTAGACTAATCATATGCCTCGTCTGTCTCGTAATGAAACACTTCTTATTAGTATTTTCTTTGTGTGCATCATCTCTTTGGTAACAGGTGATATCGTAGATGATTTAAATCATGGATCAAGCCTGTCTCATGCTATTAATGAAATCATTATCGTATTACTTAACATTTTATGTTTTAGTTATTTGTGGCTGAGATACTTCTCTACTAAAAAAGAAAACCAAGAAATAAAGTTTAGTTTGGTCAAAGTTCAATCAGACCTTGAGGATTACAAGAAGGAAACTCAACACCTACTGAAAGGGTTAAGCGAAAAAATCGATCTCCAAATGACAAAATGGTCGCTCTCAAAATCCGAAAAAGAAGTTGCACTTCTTTTACTTAAGGGGCTCAGTACAAAAGAAATTGCGACAGTCAGACAGACGAGCGAAAACACTATTAAACAACAATGTAATTCAATTTATCAAAAATCAAATTTGTCCGGCAGAATGGAGTTATCTGCATTTTTCCTAGAAGATTTATTTATTGCGTAGTCAAACTCACTTCCAGCCTTTGGTGCTTCCATCTGATCGCTGGCGAGAACATTTAAATCGACTCTCTTTAAATCCACGCATTTTCTCGTGTTTTAAGTGCCCTTGCTCGTGCGCTCTTCTTCTCCAACGCTTAAACGCTTGTGAACCCAATACATTTCTCATAATTTGTATAATATCGTGTTCTGTAAGATTGAATTGAGATCGGATCGATTCAAAAGTTGTTCGATCTTCCCAACCCATTCTAACAATTCGATCGATATCATCTTCTGATAACTTTTTTTCGGAAACTAGTTTTTTAAAGCTCACACAATCTCGTATTCAAATGTTTTTTCGATTTTGAGAGAGTTTGCAACTAAACATGCAGTAGAAGTTCTATCGAGTAGTCTTTTTGCCTTTTCAATATCTGTTGGATTTTTTAATATTACTTTTAAATGAACTGCCTTAAATTCTGGCTGCCCCTTTTCATTCGGGCCAACTGTTAATGTTGAATCACATCTTACATTTTCAAAATCAACCTTAGAATTTTGAGCCAAGACTTTAAAAGTTGCAATATAGCAATTGGTAACAGCTAAAATATAAAAATCTTCTGGAGAATATCCTCCGCCCGGACCGTTAAACTCTTTTGGAATCGCTGCTACGAGCTCTTGACCAGATACACTTGTCTTCCAAACAGTATTTGTTCCTGATGTCGCGTCACTAAATGATGTAAAAACCATGGGATATTGATACATGTAAATCTCCTTACAAACTGTTTCTAATGTAAAAAAATAATATAATGAGCTTAGCACTCCAAAGCAAAGATCTCACCAAGTGAGATACAATCAAATGACTATGAGTTTCTATTTTAAATACTTTTTCAATTTTGTTATGATATGGAACACTCCATAGAAACGTAACTCCCCAAATGAGGGATATTACAGCCAATTGAATAATCCAAAACTCTCGTAAATCGATTGCTAGCAACCAACAACACAGTGCAAGCTCCAGCACCATAGGTATTGCAATAGGAAAGGTTGTGCTTAAAACATACCGACTGTGATAAACACTAAAATCAGAATTATTGATGTACGAGAATAGCGGATAATGGGTAAAGTAAGCGTACCAGGCTATACCCACCATGTAAGACGAGACCATCAAATATAAAAGCATAAGATCATTCATTTTTTATTTTTTCTATCTTCACAGTAAGGACTCTTGCTACAATCAATTTTTCTTTTTGGTAGAAAAGGCCTAATAAATGCAAAAGCGTGGTAACCTATATTAAGAATCGGTTTCACAAAAGAACGCTGACTTACCTTAGCCAACCAGTGAAAACGAGGCATCAAGGACCATATTTGAATAAAAGCATCAACTCCAGTTTTAATTTCTCCTGTTGGCATACGAACATGCATAACCTTATGAACTCGAAACGGATCTAAGCCTTCTCTTTCAGCAGAAAAATTGGGGCTTGTTATATCAACAAACTCAAAATCTTTTGCTTCAGGATTTGCCTTATACATGTCCATCTCTCTAGAACAAAGCTGGCACAGTCCATCGAAGTATATTCTAATAATTTGAGGGTTATTCATGAGTTTAAGATATCTTAAACTCATGAATAATTCAAGGGAAAGTCACTGAATCCTTTCAAATACAATAAAATCGAAATAAAATCTAAAACTGACTCAAAATGGGAGTAAATATAAGCATGAAAAAGTATCTTCTATTTTTATGGAACTTTTGGCCACCTTTTATTGGCTCTGGAATATGGATAGATCAAATCACAAAAGATTATAGACACGTACGTGTTCGTCTCAAAAAAAGACCGTGGACTTCAAATTATGTGAGCACCCAGTATGGAGGATCTATTTATTCAATGACAGATCCATTCTATATGGTGATGCTTTTAATGAATCTTGGGCGTGACTATATTGTTTGGGATAAATCTGCGCAAATTCGCTTTTTAAAACCAGGAAAAACAGATCTGACGGCAGAGTTTAATATCCATGAAGAACTTTTAAGCGATATTAGAGTCACAACAGCAAAACAAGGTAAAATGGAGTGGCACATTAAAATTCCAGTAAAAGATAAAAACCAGATAACAGTTGCTGAAGTTGATAAAGTTCTTTGGATTAAATACAAAAAGTATAACAAAACACAGAATCCTTCATAAAGACTTCTAGTTGCGCTTTACTGCATAAGGAATAACTCTTCCTGTGACTTTTGCTTGATAGTTAAAATATTTTTTAAATATTTCCTGAGCTAAAAAAGCAGCTTTCACAGTCCAATATTGTTCATTGACAGTAATAGCTGCAATCGCCAGCTTTCTATTATCTTTAATCGCATACCCTACAAACCAATCAACTTTGCCTTTTGGGTTGTCGCCCGTGAGAGAGCCGGTTTTACCTCCCAGCTCCATTGGCATTAGCTTTTGATTTCTAACAAGAGTCTTAAAAGATTTTTTAGATGTTCCCTTAAGAACTGTGGCTTCCATCAATTTTTTTAACTCGTGAGCACTTTCAGGGGAAAGAGGCCTAGAAAGCTCCACCCTCTCTGGCTGAAAAACAACTTTATCTGCCTCGTCTTTGAGAGATTTCACCAAGTACGGCAAATTCATAATTCCATCATTTGCAATGCTAGCAGCTATCATTGCCCCTTGTACTGGAGAAAGCTTATTGATTTTATTAAATCCAGAGGCAACTTCTGCCATCAAATAAGATTTTTCGTGCGGTATCGTAGCGCTGCTAACTTCCACGGGAAAATCAGTAAGAATCGGTTGATTAAATAAAAATCGACGCGTGTACTCTTCTAGATCATGAGGCTCAAGCTTATTGAGTGCAAGCTTTGCAAAAACAGTATTCACTGATAATGCAAATGCATCCTCTAAACTTAGAAGACGGCTCCAGCGATTGGTATCTCCCATGACATTTCTACGGTAAAGAGTATGATTTGATCCGTTGTATGCAATCTTATAATCAGAATCATATTTATACTTATCAATTGCAGCCGTTGCAGGGATAATTTTAAAAATCGAGGCTGCTGGGTATGTTGCTAATAAAGCTAAGTTTTGCTTAAAGTCATCATGCTTTGTAAAACTATTTAGTGAAAGGATCTCACCTGACTCAGCATCCATCAGTACGACTGCAGCATAATCCGGCTTATAGGAGCGAATGAGCTTGTCCGTAAAAGACTGAATCTCTTGGTTCAATGTATATTCAACAGCAACTCTACTTTTATCATCGTCAATTTTAATTTCTATATGGGTCGGAAATATATTTTGAAAGACGAGCTCTGATATTTGAATTTTTATAGAATCTCTAATATGTGCGACTCGATTCCACTTTTGCTCTTCTGCGTTAAAAAGATTAGGCTGAATTCGAAGAGTCATGTGCAAAAAGCCCAAGGCTAGAAAAAAGAAAAGAATAATATTTCTTAACCTCAGCTTGGGGCGAAAAGACCGCTTTTTTGCCATGTAACCTCTAAATATCAAAAGACATGATTTGATATTCTATACTATCTATCTAACACAACCTAAAGTGTTACTAATTTAGGTTTTAAAGACAACTCTTTTTAGTTTTATTTTTTTGTGAGTCTAGAAAAATAGATCGGACCAAAACCAGAAATATCAGGACGAATCATGTACCCATACTTTGTTTTCACTGCATTTAAATAGCTAAAGTCAAAAGTATCTACCTCTATAAAATTTGATTTTTTATTAAGAAATTTTTCTATTACAAAATCATTCTCTTGAGGATTTATGCTACAGGTTGAATAGACAATTTTACCTTTTGATTTACAAATTAACAAAGCGGCACATAAGAGTGTATACTGTTTCTGAGATAACATTTTAGATTTCTTTGGGGTCCAGCTTTCTAAATTTTGCCTCTGATCCAACAAATGCCTCTCTGAAGAACAAGGAGTATCAACCAAAACTCTGTCAAACTCCTCTTTAAAGAGAAATCCAAATTTTTGTCCATCTTTCATAGTCAGGCGAAATAGTTTTTGATAATCTTGGGGCACATACTGCGCTAAAACTTTTCGAAGTCTAAAAAATCTATCTTTCGAACTATCATTTGAAATTAGTTGCCCCTCCCCCTTTAGTTCAGCCAAAATAGCTAAAGACTTCCCACCTGGAGCCGCACACAAGTCACAAACCTTATGACCTGCACTGATATTCAGAGCATGGACTGGCGCTAAAGAAGCTGGATCTAATATATAATTTTTCAGATATCCCGCATCATGTCGCTCCTCAGAATTATAACGCTCTCTCTTGTACTTCTGATGATTTTCTAAAAACTCATGAATTGGAGAACCCGAAAATGGCTCGTAAGCAATTTGTTGTTCAGAATGGCGCATAGATTCGAGCAGCCCCCCCCACTCTTGGCCATAGATAGTCTTAAAATAGTCTTCAAAAACTTTTGGTACCATAATTTACATTACTTGATTATAACACAAAAATGAAATTTTCTAGTTCGTTCAGCAGAAGAGATCTTTATCCAGTAATTCTTTTAATAGGTCTTTATTTTATCGCCATTCCTTTAGCTCCTAAAGAGGCTATAGACTCCTGGGGCCTGTTTAACCCTCACAAATTTCTTAGCATTCTTTTTGCGATTGGGTTGATTCAGTCCATCTCCGTTTTTACTCAAAGATTCTTGGGGCATAAAACTGGAACACTGCTCGCAAGCTTTCTATCAGGATTTATCTCTAGCACTGCAATTTTTCTGCATGTCTTACAGGATGCCAAAAAAACGAATCATGTTAATAGAACACTCATTGCGTCTGGACTTAGCGCAACCGTGGGATCCGTACTGGAACTTATGTTTCTCCTTTATATTTCATCGCATAAACTGTTTGTAGAAATTTATATGCCATTAAGCGCACTGACACTCTGCTTATTTATTTGCATTCTTTTATTTGTATCTTTCAAGTCACAACCAACATCGCACACTGAGCTCCCCACTTTCAGCTTTAAAAGTTTTATAAGCCTAAGCATTATTTTTGCAGGACTGTTACTTATTGTTAAACTTTCTCAGCAACTACTAGGAAATCTTGGCACAACTGTTTTGTCGTTTATTGCTGGCTTATTTGAATTACACGCAATGAGCCTAGCTAATGCAAATTTACTTGAACAAGGCGGCATTGATCTCACTTCAGCTAAGTACAATATCGTACTTGCAACATGCGCAAGTCTCATTTCTAAAGTTGGACTCGCCATACTGATGTGCAGAAATAAAACAGGATTTCTAATTGCAGTAGTCTATTTTTTATTTTCAATTCTGACATATTTAATATTATAAACAGACACTTTAATTTTATAAACTTTTTATATATTCAAAAATTCTTCCGATATTGATTGCCCAGTTAAGCGCGAAAGAATTAAAGCTCCCAACATCATTGAAAGTAAAGACATTGCTGCCCTTCTTTTTTCTTTTTTGTCACCACGCATATGTGGATCCAACATTTCAATCCACTTTTCCACATAACTATTCATCGTATTTGTAAAACTCTTATCTAAATTTTTTTTCTCACGGGTAATTTCTGGCCCGAGCGTTGCGAGTGGGCATCCTTTTTCAGGATAGTCCCGATGCGCTTCACTGAGGTATCTTTTAAATAAAGACTGAATGTAGTCTTCACCCTTTCGGCCCTCTAGCCCCACCGTAAGAGTTTCAAGATTCTTAGTTAAAGTCTCTTTTAAGATTTCCTCTAGTAGATGTGATTTTGAATGAAAATGTGCATAGAATGCGCCTGCAGTTAGGCCAGCTTTTCCCATGACAGCGTCCACCCCTGTTGTATGGTAACCATGCTTTCTGAAAAGTGCTGCGGCAGAAGCCATAATTCTTTTTCTGGATTCTTCTTTTTTCTTTTGTTGAATATTCATGCGCATCCCTCCACAGATACAATTTTCTGGTAGATAAGCTGCCGAGCTTCATCATTGAGTGTGTGCCCCAGGCCTTTCACAGTGTGAAAACTTCCTTTCACTCCTTTTGAGATTATATCTTGAAATGTTTTATAGGCCCGTTCATGACTTACAACTTCATCATCATCTCCATGTATCGCATCTAATTCATATGAAAAGGGCGGCAACCAAAAGTCAGCACGGTATGCCGCTCCAACAGATATAATTTTTTTTACATTCCCAAGCTTGCTTGCAACAAGCGGAGATAAAAATCCTCCTTGTGAAAACCCAAGAATCACTATTCTTTTTGCCTGAAGATTTAAATCAAGCACAAGCTTATGAATCATTTCGACCCCTGCGTTTGGAGACAGCACCATTGTGTGCGAAATATAATTATAGAAGTACCAAGAATAGCCCTCCTTAATATGGTGAGGCTTTAATTCAGGCACAGGAAACGGAGCATTTGGTGCAAGAATAGAAAAAGGCAAATCTGCAGAACCAAAGGATCTACGAATAAATGCAGAGGCCTTATCAAAGTATCCGTGCAGCATGAGGACGACTACATCAGAACCTTTGTCTAGGAAAATATACTTCATTGGCAGAGTAACTGAATATTCTTTTGAATGATGTTCAAATTTTAATCTTTGGTCGTGCTCCATTAAAGCTTATTCCTTATTTTGTTGAGAACTCAGTAATGTCCTTTGGCGCTCGGACTTAGTTTATAATTGACCTAAGCAGCCTTATTATATTACGGTCGTAATATAATAAGTACGAAAGGCATCGTAATGCAACAAAAGTCTGAACAACCTTCAAAAAAACTTTCTCCCCCTGTACAACTCCAAAAACCAGGAGCTGGCTTACCTTTCTTTGAAGCCCTCATTGTTAAATATTATTTTGGTCACTATATCGCTAACAAAAAATCGGCGCAGGATAACTATAAGACTCTCGAAATCTTCACTCATAAAATTCTTAGCACTCTTGAAGGTCTTAGCAGCGAGCAACTTGAACAACCCGTTTTAGTTCCAAAACTCAAAGGACTCGAGGATAGCTCAAGATATTGGTCCATACATATGACGTTAGAACATCTTCTTATTGTTGGGAAACATATGAAGCACATTCTTATTGAACTTTCCAACGACAGAATTCCACCACTCAAAGTAGATATCGCAAAAGTCAAACCACTCGGATCAGCTACATCAATAGAAGTTCTAAGAGAATTTAAAGATTTTTTTGAAACAGTAAACGAAGATATTAAAAAAAATATTGGCAACTATGATTCAAACTCTAAACTTTATCACCCATGGCTCGGAGAAACTCCCGCTAAGAAATGGCATTGGCTTTTAGGCACCCACCAAGGGATTCACTACAACCAAATCAAGCATATTAAAGCAGCCTTGATTTAAGCCGTATTTTCTAATAGATTGTGCGCATGAAGATTAGCCCTCTCATTCAAAAAAAATTAAAAACAATAAAAGCACTCCTATTGGATTGTGACGGCGTTATGACGGATGGCCGTATTTGGCAAGATTCTTCTGGAGAATGGAGAAGATCCTTCCATATATTAGATGGCATGGGCATTCGCATGTTGATAAAGAACGGCTTTATAGTTGGAGTGATTACTGGCTCAAAAGGGAAAGATATCGTAGATCGGTGCAAACATCTTGGTATCGAACACTTATATCCAGGAACAGAGGATAAATTCCCCGCCTACAAAAATTTTTTAGAAAAGACGCAGCTTCATGAAAAAGAAGTTGCTTATATTGGTGATGACATTATTGACATTCCTGTACTAGAAAATGCTGGCTTTTCTGCTACAGTTCCAGATGCAATAAATGACGTTTTTAAACATACCCATTACACCACAAAAAGGGCTGGTGGATATGGCGCTGTACGTGAAATATGTGATTTGATACTTAAATATTCAAAGAACACAAAAAAGGATTGAGCATGACAGAATTTAAACCACTCAAAAATACAGTAAGCTTTGACCATAACGGCCAAAAATACACATGGGGAGATTGCAAAAGTTTTGTTCTATTCTCCGGACCAGATATTGTTGAGGATGAGGGCATGGTCTTAGAAGTTGCACAAGAAATGAAAAGAATCACAACTCAGCTTCAAATACCCTGGATACTTAAATGCTCTTTTGATAAAGCAAATAGACAAAGCGGCTCAAGCTTTCGAGGACCTGGCGTGCAAAATGCCATTCAAATACTAAATAATATTAAATCAAAAATCGGATGCCCGCTCTTGACTGATGTTCATGAAACTCACCAAGTTGAAGCAACAGCAGAACTAGCTGAGGTCATTCAAATTCCGGCCTTTCTATCAAGACAAACAGATTTATTAGTAGCAGCGGCCAAGACAGGACGTGTACTTCATATCAAAAAGGGGCAATTCCTTGCTCCTTGGGATATGAAAGCAATTGCAAAAAAATCAGTAGATGCTGGCAACTCAAAAATATTACTCTGTGAGCGTGGAACAACATTTGGTTATAACCGACTTATTAATGACATGACAGGATTGGTAGAAATGCGAAACCTTGGTTTTCCTGTTGTAATGGATTGCACTCACTCAACTCAACTCCCTGGCGCAAATGATGGAACAAGCGGTGGACGCCGCCATATGGTTCCCGTATTAGCTCGCGCGGCCATAGCTGTAGGAGTTGATGGACTCTTTTTTGAAACACATCCAAATCCAGATCAAGCATTATGCGATGGTCCAACTTCAATGCCACTTAAAGATATGGAAAATGTTTTGAGAAATCTTAAGAATATCTGGAATACCCACTTTACGAACTAAGGAAAAAAACATGGAATCTCTGATCGATGTAAACGTACTCGCAACACTTGCACTATTAATTGGATTAGAGCTTGTTTTAGGTATTGATAACATTCTACTCATTTCCATCCTCTCATCACGCTTACCAAAACAAGATCAGGAACTTGCAAGAAAACTTGGCTTAATCATGGCGTTTGCAGCCCGTGTTTTGTTTGTTCTAGCAGCAGGATGGATCACCAAACTTAGCACACCCGTACTGATGCAATTTACCTACAAGGATATTATACTCCTCGTAGGAGGACTTTTCTTATTGTTTAAAGCAGTAAAAGAGATTCACCACACAGTTGAGGGTTCAGGAAAAACAGAAGTGTCTGGCATAAAAACAACATTAACATCTGTAGTGTTACAAATTGTTGCACTCGATGTTGTGTTCTCAATAGATTCTGTAATTACAGCTATTGGATTGACTGAGCATCTTTGGGTGATTGTAACCTCTGTTGTGGCATCTTTTCTTATTGTTTTATTTTTTGCAAAACCTATTTCTCAATTCATTGAAGGGAATCCAGCTCTTAAAGTCCTAGCACTATCGTTTTTGGTTTGCATTGGCGTCACAATTTTTGTTGAAGGGTTACAGCAACACGTTCCAAAAGCTTACATTTATCTGCCTATGGGATTTGCTTTGGCTGTTGAATTACTGCAGATGAGAATGTCTACTAATCTGACTAGAAGACCTAAAAACTAACTCTTTATTTCCAAGGTAGGCACATCAAAGACTCAACTTTATGTGCCACAAAGTCTGTTTTTTTAAAATGAAGAGAAAATGCAACTAAACTTGCGATAATGTAGAGACTGAACCGAACCTGACTTTTAAATAGAACTGGGAACTTTTCGATAATTCTTTTTTTATAGTTTAAGATAAAAAAAACAGGAAGCGTTGAAATCCAAAAAATAAAAATTGATACCAAAAAAATACCTAGAGATTCTTTTTGAGCAAATAAATATAAACTTAAATACAGCCACCCACAGGGCAGAGCACCGCTCAGCACACCTGTCAAAAGCGATCGCCTTAAGGGCTCCCTCATATGACAGTTTTTTCTAGATCGCAAAAAACTATACACAAAATACAAAAGAAAAATGAAACCAACTGCTAACTGATAGTAAGGAGATTTTATAACTTGAGTTGTAAAATAATATAGAATCAGTCCAATACTCAAATAGGCAATAAGACGTCCGAAATGATACCATGAGAGCCTCTGGATACCTGAAGCAATTGGCACACACATCACCAAGCAGTGAGAGCTTCCCAGTATACTAATAATAAAAACTCCAAATAAAAACAGAACTGTATTTTGTTCTACAAAATATGCGTATGCCGATTTATATAGGTCCAACTAGCACCAGCCCTTTTGTAACCTCGTATTCTTTTTCAGGAAGCTTAACTTTGATTTTAAGATCTCTTTCAAACTTACCGCTTTGTGTCTTTGATAGTAAAATTGAAAACCGGACAAAAAAGTGTAACTCGGTATGCTGATTCGATTCGATTAGAATGTTATTTTGAGGTAATATAAACTCTAAATCATTAGATTGTGTCTGAACCTCTACTCTCACAATGTTATTAGTTTGATTGTGTAAATGAATTTTAAAATGGTTTAGAATAAATGAATTTCCATTTTCATCAATTTTACTATATGGAGCATCTTTGGTTTTCAGGACATTGACTAATACGGGCTCTCTTTGACCAACTAAAAATAATAAAAGCAAAGATGCACTTATAATTGCAGCACTGTAAGCCAGAACCCTTGGACGCAAAAGACGCTTTGAAGCGGGGAGAGAAATTCCTTTCTCCATTTCATACTCTGATGAATATCTGATAAGTCCAACTGGCTTCTTAACTTTTGTCATTATATCATCACATGCATCAATACAAGCTGTACAGCCAATACACTCCATTTGAATTCCACGTCGAATATCAATTCCTGTTGGGCAAACCTCAACACAACGATTACAATTAACACAATCTCCTTGTTTCTCTTTTGATACACCAGCTGACTTTCTTGGTTCACCTCGTTTCATATCATATAGCACTGAAACTGATTTTTTATCCATGAGAACAGACTGAATTCTTCCGTACGGACACGCAATAATACAAAATTGTTCTCTAAACCAACCAAAATCAAAAAGTAAAACTAATGTCATACTCATAACAATAAGAAATGCATTCCAATTCTCTCGAGGAGAACCCTGCATCATCTCAATGAGCCGTTCAGATCCAACAAAGTAAGCTACAAAGGAGTGCGCAATTAACATTGAAATAATCGTATACGCAATCCATGTAGATCCTATTTTAGTGATTTTTTCTTGATCCCACCCCTGCTTAGCAAGTTTTCTTCTTTTGAGATAATCTCCCTGTATCCAATATTCAATACGACGATAAATAGCATCTATAAAAACAGTCTGAGGACATGCCCATCCACACCATACTCTCCCCCAAATTGCTGTTACGAAAGCCAGAGCTATCGTTCCAACAGCAAGAATAAGAAAGATCAGAGGTGCATCATGAGCTTTGAAGATAAAACCTAAAATATGAAACGTGCGCCCAGCTATATCAAATAATAATAGCTGAGTTCCATCCCATTTTAACCATGGGACTATCAAAAACAAGCATATAAGAACAGCCTGGGTGAGAGTACGATATTTTCTAAAAAAACCCTTAACTTCCGCAGGATGCAAAAAAATTCTATTTCCCTTTGAATCCGTTGTAGAAAGTCTCTCATCACCTAGCGACATTCTTACTCCTTATGATCAATCTTTGTATTCTGTTCCCTCTGCAGCTTTTGGAGTTGGAGGGTTAGTACCCTTTAATGACTTAATAAAAGCCACTGTTGCAATTTGTTCCTCGGCACTCAGCACAGCCTCCCAAGGAACCATCCCTTTTTCAGGAACACCCTTTTGAATCACATGTAGAATATTTTGAGATGTGTTTCCATGAATCCAAAAATTATCAGTTAAATTAGGGCCAATTAAACCCTGTCCTTGCTGACCGTGGCACATAAAACATTTTTCAGCAAACACAACCTTACCTTTATCAATAAACTCTTGTTTCAAAACATCTTGATCTAAATTGTCAAAAGCCTTTCCTACGGAATCCTTTTGCTGTTGCTCAATTTCTGCCATCTTAACTGACAACTCTTGATCTAAAGTAGGACCATCCAGCAACTCATAATAACCGTAATAAAATATAGAAAAAACAACTGTAATCACAAAAGTTGCAACCCACCAGTTTGGAAGGGGATGGTCATGTTCAATAATTCCATCAAAATGTTCTTCTAGTTTTTTAATATCTTTTTTATCATCGCTCATCTTCTAACTCCTTAAAAGGTAACTTAGACATCATTTCAAAATATTCTTTTTTTAAACTGTAAACTCGAATCAGCATGATAATAAAAAAGCTGAAGAATAAAACAAGCCCGAGTAGAGTTAACCAAGTATCTGTAAAATAAAGTAAAGCCTCCTGCTTCATTCCGCTCTCTCCTTTTTACCCATTGCCTGTAAATAAGCTATCAAAGCGACAATTTCTTTTTCCTCTAGCTTAGGATCTTCAACACCATTTTGCTTAAGATCTTCAACAATACTCATTGCCTGCTTTTGTGCATCAAGATCGGCTTGAGCAAGCTGCTCATCAGTATATGGAACGCCCAAGCTTTGCATCACCGATAATTTTTTTCTCAAGACCAAGTAGTCTGTCTTTTTAGTATAAAGCCACGGATAATTAGGCATAATAGATCCCGGTGTTGTAGAGCGCGGATCCATCATGTGTCTATAGTGCCAGAGATTCGGGTATTTACCACCCGATCTAGCTAGATCAGGTCCTGTTCTTTTAGATCCCCATTGAAACGGACGATCCCACATAGATTCTTCAATGGTTGAAGCCGGACCATACCTTAAAACTTCAGCAGAAAGTTTTCGAATCATTTGAGAGTGACATGTATAACAACCTTCACGAATGTAAATATCACGCCCAGCCAGCTCAAGAGCAGAATATGGATCCGTTACTCTAGCAGGTTCTACATATTTATGAAGTGATAACGTTGGAATAATTTCCACAATTGAACCCACAGCAATAGCAATAAAGGAAAGCACACTAAAAACGAGTCCCATTCCCTCTAATTTTTTATGAGTTGTTTCTCCTGACGAAGATTCAAAATTTGGTTTTAATGCCGCGTAAGTTGGCTCTTTTTGATCTTTAGGAGCTGTCTTGAGTGTCTTCCAAATATTGTATGCCATAAGGATAAATCCTGCAAGATAGAGGACCCCTCCTAGTGCCCGAACCCAGTACAACGGAACAATACGAGTTACAGTTTCAACAAAATCTGGATAAACGAGTTTTCCATTTTCATTAACTGCATGCCACATAAGCCCTTGAGTAATACCAGCCGATACCATGGAAATGTAATAAAGAAGAATACCAACAAGACCTAACCAAAAATGGGTTGTTGCTAACTTTAAGCTATACAGCTTTGTACTCCATAGCTTTGGAACTAAATAATAAATCATTGCAAAAGAAAGAAATCCGTTCCAACCAAGAGCCCCACTATGAACGTGTCCAATAATCCAGTCGGTGTAGTGTCCAACCGCACTTACGCTTTTGATAGACAGCAATGGCCCTTCAAAGGTTGCCATTCCATAAAAAGTGATAGCTGCGACCATGAACTTAACAAGAGGATCTGTGCGCAATAAATGCCAAGCACCTCTTAACGTAAGCAGACCATTGATCATTCCTCCCCAACTTGGAGCCCATAACATCAAAGAAAAAATCATCCCTAAAGTTTGAGCCCAATCTGGTAGAGCTGTATATAAAAGGTGATGAGGTCCCGCCCAGATATAAATAAATACGAGAGACCAAAAATGAATGATTGAAAGTCTGTAAGAGTAAACAGGTCGATCTGCAATTTTGGGCATAAAGTAATACATGAGCCCCAAAAATGGTGTCGTTAAGAAGAATGCAACTGCATTATGCCCGTACCACCATTGAACAAGTGCATCTTGAATTCCCGCATAAACTGGGTAGCTCTTTAAAAAAGTGACAGGAAGTTCAATCGAATTGACTATATGTAAAACTGCGACAGTGATAATTGTTGCAATATAAAACCAAATTGCAACATACATATGTTTTTCTCGACGCTTCTTTATTGTTCCAAAAAAGTTGATTGCAAAAACAACCCAAACAAGCGTGATTGCGATATCAATCGGCCACTCTAACTCTGCATATTCCTTTGACTGCGAATAACCCAACGGAAGAGTTATTGCTGCCGCTACAATGATTAACTGCCAACCCCAAAAATGAATTCGACCTAATAAATCAGAGAATAAACGAGCTTTTAATAATCTTTGCGTTGAATAATAAATACCTGCAAAAATAGCATTCCCTGCAAATGCAAAAATTGCCGCGTTTGTGTGGAGAGGTCTTAGCCTACCAAATGTCAGGTATTCGGAGTTTAGATTAAGAGGCCAGTAAGCAAGTTGTAGTGCTGCCAGCAACCCAAAGAGAAAGGCGGCTCCCGCCCATATCATTGTTGCCAATAAAAACTTCTTTACGATGTCATCATCGTAAGAAAAGTATTCATAATTCTGATTCATGGTTAACTCCTTTTCGTTCATCATCATGTAACATTCTAAGTGCTGGTGTCTCTAAATCGTCAAACTGACCTTGGTGATTCGCCCACAAAAATCCTAATAAAAAAATAATCCCCAATAAAAAAGCAAATGGCACTAGCAAAAATAAAATATTCATCGCGAGTATCTCCAAGTATTTAATAGTATTGCAACCGAGCTAAGTGGCATAAGAAGTGCAGCCATCAAAGGATTAATATATCCCAGTAAAGCAAGTAC
>CAUJDY010000148.1 GCA_963169805.1 Bdellovibrionota bacterium
ACTCTCAACAAAAATAATTTTCCCCACTGCCGCCTGTCTACTTTTTTAGTCCCCCCGATTATTTGGGGGTGGTAAAAAAATTGTCGGCTGGCGCCTTTGTGTTAATTACTGTAATTGTAAGGTGACCGGCGAGCTGATGGCTTTTCCGTATGTATCTGAGATTGATACTCCTTGAAAAGTATATGTTAAACCGGGTTTTAACATATTGACGTAAACTTCATGTTCAGTTCTTAAAATATTATCACTTTCAGTTAATGCCTCAGAGCTACTTCCAGCCTCAACAAATCTCACCTGAGAAGTTGCTGGAATATCTGTTGTCCAGCGAGCAATCACAACTCCATCGTAATTATCTTCTACTACAAAGTTTGTGATCACTGGATTGATACCTTCTGCGCAGGGATTAAAAATTGCACTCTCAGGAAGAGAATAATTTGCAGCATTTAATGGCTTCCACCCGCGGGCGAGTAATCCGTTGTATGCAGATTTTGGTTGCGATGTAAATTCATCAAAATACATATTATTGCCGCTTTGTCCGCACTGAGGATCTGGGCTTACTTGTCCCGGTTGAACTTTTCTCCACATTGGTATGACAGATATATGAAAGCGTGGTCCTTGATAATAATCTAACTGCACAAGTTTTTGAGTTGATCGTGTCATGTTCAGACGGTAGGTGCTGCAACCCATTTTAGTTGGATGGTCACCATCGTTATTAACAGCTACCTCGTAGTTTCCATCTGAGCCACGAATTTTCCAAACAGCACCATCATCGGAGAGGAGTGCCAGTTCATACTCACCCTCATCATCATCAGGACCAAGAGAGATTACTGTAGAATATCGAATCGCAAAGTATTCATACAAAGCCTCAGGAGTTCCGCTGCCTTTGTCGACTTTAATAGTACCGCCAGTCTCTAAAGGAAATCCGGTATCAAATCTACGAGTTGGTACATTAATTTGAGAGAAGAATATAAACTGATCAGCTCGCTGACCGTAATTAATGTAATCCGATACTTGGTTATAACGTGGTTGATTATCATTTAAATAGTAGAGAGAAGCTTTAATTCCAGTGTCAATATTGCTGCCGCCACCACCAAAAGGATCGCATACCAGTTTATTAAGAGAATACATATTAACGTCAAAGATGCCTGGTTTTCCGTTCTCAGCCTGAACAATCTGCTCAGTTTGAGAACAAGAAGATGCCAGAGCCAATGTTGCAAATAAAAATAGAGATTTGATTGATAACATACGTTCCATAAATCCCTCTGTCCCTTGGCTATTCATCCGTAGCCATATTACTTCTCGACATTTGTCTGGAAACTTTAAGAAAATACTCAAAATAGAACTCTAAAAGTTTGACACTTTTTAACAGAATCTTGGAGTGATCCGCAGAATGTAAAAAAGTTTTTCGGTATTTGAAAAGTTAATCTTTCAAAATGAGAATGTCTTGAAATGATTCAAGATATGTTGCCAGATGCAATAAGAATGAGAGGATACGATTCTCAGATTGAGAATCGCAAACAACTATTAGAAATTTTAATTTAAGAGTGTAATCTTTTGTATTTAATACGAGTTGGAGTGTCCGCTTCTACGCCAAGTCTTCTGCGCTTGTCAGCTTCATAATCTTTGTAATTTCCCTCAAACCAGACAACTTGAGAGTTGCCCTCAAATGCTAATATATGAGTTGCGATGCGATCTAAAAACCAGCGATCATGCGATATCACGACAGCGCATCCACCAAAATTTAAAAGCGCTTCTTCCAGAGCTCGAAGTGTGTTGACGTCAAGATCGTTTGTTGGCTCATCCAGAAGAATCACATTACCACCGCTCTTAAGCATTTTTGCTATATTAACACGATTTCTTTCACCACCTGAGAGGGTACCTACTTTTTTCTGTTGATCTGTACCGGAGAAATTAAATTTAGCAACATAGGCGCGACCATTTACTTCTCTGTTACCGAGCATAACGATTTCTTGATTATCACAGATTTCTTGGAAAATAGTTTTATTTGGATCTAGTGAATCTCGAGATTGATCCACATAGGCAAGCTTAACAGTCTCTCCTATTTTAAAAGTTCCGCTGTCTGGTTTTTCTCTTCCGGTAATCATCTTAAACAGAGTTGTCTTACCAGCACCGTTTGGACCAATCACACCAACAATTCCACCGCGAGGCAAATTAAACTGTAGGTTTTCAAATAGCAAAATATCACCATAAGCCTTTGAAACACCCTGTGCTTCGATAACCAACTCACCCAGTCTTGGGCCTGGTGGAATAAAAATCTCTAAATCTTCTTGGCTCTTTTCATGATCTTGTGAGAGTAAATTTTCGTAAGCTGTAATACGAGCCTTTGACTTTGTTTGGCGAGCGCGCGGAGATTGGCGTACCCAATCCAATTCGCGTTCAAGTTGTTTCTGTCTTTTTGACTCTTGTTTTTCTTCTTGTGCGAGTCGTTTTTGTTTTTGCTCAAGCCACGATGAATAGTTTCCTTCCCAAGGGATACCATGTCCTCGATCAAGTTCTAATATCCATCCTGCAATATTATCTAAAAAGTAGCGATCATGCGTGATTGCAACAACAGTTCCCGGATATTCTTGTAAGTGCCTTTCCAGCCATGCCACAGACTCAGCATCTAAGTGGTTTGTTGGTTCATCGAGTAATAAAATATCAGGCTGACTAATTAGAAGTTTACATAGAGCGACTCGTCTTTTTTCTCCACCTGACAGATTTTTAACTGAATAATCTCCCGGCGGGCAGCGAAGTGCATCCATAGCAATTTGAATTTTTCGATCTAGGTCCCAAGCATTTGTTGCATCAATTTTATCCTGAAGAGCAGCTTGTTTTTGAATAAGCTTATCCATTTCATCTGCTGACATTTCTTCTGCAAACTTTGATGCGATTTCTTCATAGGCTTTGAGTAGATTTGCAGTTTCTTTAACACCTTCAGTAACGTTTTCTTTGACGTTCAAATTTTCATCTAGCTGTGGTTCTTGTGGTAAGTAGCCAATTTTTGTACCTTCTCTTGCAAAAGCTTCACCTTGAAATTCTTTGTCCACTCCTGCCATGATTTTTAAAAGTGTTGATTTACCAGCTCCATTCAGGCCAAGCACTCCAATCTTTGCACCCTCAAAATAGGAAAGATACATGTCCTTAAGGATGACTTTATTTTGGTAGGCTTTTGTCATCTTCTTCATTGTAAATATAATTTGTG
This sequence comes from Bdellovibrionota bacterium, assembly GCA_963169805.1. GTDB lineage: Bacteria > Bdellovibrionota > Bdellovibrionia > Bdellovibrionales > JAEYZS01 > CAUJDY01. Next base: position 3,203 of record CAUJDY010000148.1, read on the forward strand.
CCATCCTGCTTATCCTTTTGAGTTGAGCTTTGGTATTGTTTTACTAAAGTCTTTTGTATATCAGGATTCGATTTTTTCCAATTTCATTTTATTTAAAAAATTAGAAAATGCCATCCAAACAGCGAGTGCGTTCAGATCCGAAAATTGGGGTGGTAGATACTTGGGGCGGTCAATAAGGCCCATTTGAGAGTAATGATAAATGACAGGCACATCCTCTAAGGTGACTTTTCCTGCAAAAATGTATGGAATAAGGTGGGGTTCACCGTTACGGATGCTTGTTCTCAGAAAGTTATACACGGCAATAAAGCCTTTTGTATAAGAAATATCTTTCGTAAAGGGAGCGCCGCCTTCAACCACTCCGCCACGAAAAATTCTTTGTGTATTCTTGTAGGCATCATATTCAGATTGATCCAACTCTCTAAAATATTCAAAAACCTGTAAGAAATTCGCACCGCTTTCAGCCATCTCGCAAGCAAGAAGACGATTGTTGATTTTTCGTAATCGGTCCGGTGTACATCTAAAAGTAAATACCTCCATTAAAAACGCTAGTCCTTCTTGTATTGAAGTCGTAGAGGGTGTTCCTTTGGAGAGCCACTTGGCGTAGGGTTGATTGAGCCCATTCATGGTAGTGCCCACATGCACCCAACCCTCATGAACCTCCAAAATATCAATTTCACGTTCTGAAAACATAAGGTCACTTTTGATTTTTATATAATTTGATCCAGCTGAGGCATCAGATAGTATTCCATCATCAAGTTTTACAGAGACCTGAGTGTCTCCAAAATATCTAGACAGTCTTTCATTTAGAATCTGAACAGCTTCTTGAGAAGAAATATTTTTGAGATAGCAGACTCCAAGATCTGTATTCTCGAGATTTTTAAGAATGTCATTAACCATGACGCCGGAATCTACGAGTTGAGTTTTGCGATCACTCAAGATATCAGCGGAGCCACCATACAAAAGCTTTGAATATTTATAAAAATCTTGTGTCCCACGATTTTGTAGCATGCGTACAACATTCTCATATTCAATGCATTGTCTCTTGAGAATTTTAACAACAGGCTCTTCGTGTCCTATTTTATCAGTAATTAGTTTTCGAATCTCTTCAAATTCTTTAATTTTATCTTCAGGATTGAAAGGTAGTGGTCGCGAGTTATAATATTCTTTTCCAATCTTTGGAAGAGATTTGAATTTGTTTTTCTGAAGCTCTTCAAAAACATCATCCCTCCACTTGATACTATCTAGGATTTGGATAGGTTTTTGTGCGGCCATTATTTTTTGTGAAACTTCTAAGATATCTTCGAAAAAACGACTCATCCCTTTATCTTACAGAAAGAAAGTAGGTTAAGTCCAATGTCAGGCCTAAAGGCGCGCTGT
>CAUJDY010000149.1 GCA_963169805.1 Bdellovibrionota bacterium
AAGCTGCGTTAGACGCAGCTTGCACCACAAAGTCGGCAGGCGCCTTCTGGAGAGATTATTGAACTATCTTGTAAAGAATTGACGGCAACTGAGAGAATTGTTTTGTGTGGGAAGAGTGATTTTGAATCGAGAAAGATCTAAAGTAGAGGTGGGAACGCGTTCTAATGTTTCTGTGTATTGAGTTTCGGCAAATATGGGGAAGCGGCTTCGGTTGTTTTTTGAGGTTCTTTCAATTTCGTATTGAAGTGCCAAAGTTCGAATGGATTTCATGACCTTACTTTTGTATCTTACAAAACTGCGTTTGGTGGCTGTTCGCAGGTCAAAGCTTCCAATTCGTGTTTCGAGATCCTTAATTTTTGACATTACGTAACCAATTCCAAGATTAGCAGACATCATAACAACTTGAATCTGGGTAACTTCTAGGAGTCCAATATCAAATTTAAACCCAACTGCTCCTGCTGTAATCATTGCAGAAAGAATCCCATTCATAATTTTTAGATATACGGTGACTCGATCGGCAAGGTTATTTGTAAGCTGCTTTTTAATTTGGTTTTCCACATAATCTTGTCCACCTTGAGTCCCTAAATTAGAAGAAATAGCCTCAGGAGATATCTCAATTTGTGCCGAATTTCCACTTTCACTTACACCAACAAAACTTGACCCGGCAGTGACAACGACAAGTTTTTCAAAGTTTCTTCGAGATTGAGGGGCGACACGGAAGTCACGGAACATATGGGCTTTTACCAGATTATCAATTTTAGATTTATTATACTCCATTAAGAACGTTGTAAGTGCTGTAATCACTGTTGCTGAAATTGCAAAATCAATATTGGCCTGGAAAGTTCCAAAAGAAAAAAAGACTGCAGAGGTTAGACCGGCTGATACAACACCCCACTGTAATGCAGACTTCTTTTCTGCTGCAGTTGCTGGAGTGATTTGTGCTCGCATGATGTTTGAAAAATCTGCTGCTAACTGTTTAGGACGAGAGAGTCCTTCTTTTACGCGTAGATAAACCTGCTTTAAAACATGTTCTCTGTTAGCCTCAACATCTTTATTATAGGTTTCTATGTAGCGTTCGGGTAATTCATAAACCGATAAGGTCACATTGGGATATTTTCGTTCGAACTCTTGTTTGAAGGCAGCTGCTTCAGTAGATCTTTCTTTGGTTGTAAAGAGTAGGGCTTTTGAATTCCTCTTTAGCATGTCGTAGCCAATGGCCATTTTTTCTGTAGTTGAAAGTGTGCCGCCAAACTCTCCTTGCACCACCGTAATTGGGATATTCTGCATATTAGGAGTGGCAAGTCTCGCATGAAATCTTGTTTCGGTAAAAACTTCGTCTACGTATTTATGAGCAGAGTTAAAAGTGTCTGCAGCAATTTTATCCATCTCAGCGAGTTGAGAAGTGGAAAATCGTGTTTCAAAACTCGTATCTCGAGCTTTTACTTCAAAAGAATTCAAAAATAATACAACAACAACTAAACAGTGTAAAACCGTCTTCATACATCCACAGGCTGCAGGTCTTGCAGTAAGCCTCCGTCTGTACCTAAAGCAAGAGGAGCGCCACTGGGTGAGTTGAGGAAATTCAATGAGTTATAAACATCGGAAAATATGAATCATTAAATTCTTACAAAATAAGAGCCAAGAATTGTAACTTGGTTTTCTCTGCAGGTTTTTTTGAATTTGAATAAATGAGATCTGTCTTTTATTTAAATTCAAAAAACTTGATACGATCAGTAGTTATAGATTTTATTATAGATCATTCCACTGTGAAAATATTGAAGTGTTGCTTTGAGTCTCTTTTTTGCCAATTCTCTGTCTACTAGTTCTCCTGCTGGTTTTCTAAAAAGCGGGTCCTTTGAGCAATCAAAGGCAGAGGGTTCTTCAAATCCACGCTGTTTTAAACATAGATCACTGTCTTTGTAGTAAAAAATTTGATCATCCAACAACACGGCATAGCGGGGACCTGGAGCAAAAAAACTCTTACCAAATAGGGGGTGTTTTTCTTTAATCTTAAACATATCAAGAAGAGTCGGGAGAATATCAATATGCTGTGCAATCATATCTGTATCAATTTCTGGGAATTTATAGTTTGGATGGTAAAAGATAATCGGAACTCGATACCTTCCAAGTGGATTCTTGAATTCATCGAGATAGGCTTGTTGAGTGTGATCTGCTGTAATAACAAAGAGGGTATTATTAAACCATTTTTCTTTTTTTGCTCTTTCAAAAAAAATTCTCAAGGCTAAGTCTGTGTAAGCAATCGTTTGCAAAATTGGAAGCTCTCCTGCGGGCAGCCTCTTTGCATATTTTTCGGGAACCTTATAAGGGTGGTGAGATGTAAGGGAAAAAATAGATGTCAAAAAGGGCTCTTCGATTTCAGACAACTTATCGCTTGCGAATGCAAAAAACTCTTCATCCCAAATGCCCCAGTAACCATCAGAGTGCTTTGGATCTGGATAGTTTCTAGCAGAGTAGTAATCATCAAATCCTGCTTTCTGAGTATAGATGTCGAAATACATGGTTCCAGGGAGTCCCCCGTGGAAGAAGCTCGTTTTGTACCCCTTCTTTTTAAAATATGTTCCGAGTCCAATCAGTTCATTTTCAAAGTAAGGGGACTTAACAAAAGCATCTGGCATTAAAGTGGGGATACCAGATGTGATGCTTGGAATTGCCTCAATAGATCTACGCGCATTTGCATAGGCATTTCTAAAAAATAGACCCTTTTCTGAAAGCTCATCTAGAAAGGGAGTAAATCCAGTCGTTTTATTAACATTCCCCATGTATTCAAGTGCGAAACTTTCGAGGATGATAAAAACCACATTTGTTTTTGTCTTACTAAGGTCATCCTTGAATACAGAGCCAGAATGTTTTTGACCATTCAAGTAGAGCTTAACCATCTCCTCTGAAGAAAAGTAATTCAGGTCTTTGAGTAGCCGCTTACTTTGCCCTTTAATGACTGTGAATGTAGAATTAATCATAAGATTATTCAGTGCTGTCGTATCAAATAAAATCGCGTGAGTTGTATTAAGGGGTTTTCGCTGAAAGCCCCCGCGAATACCTAGTGTTGCTAAGGGAAAGATCATAAATACAACGAGAAGTGCGGCTGACCGTGGCCACATGTTCTTACTCTCGCGGATACACTGATAGACCTTAAGACATGATATTACAAATGAAAGCAGTATAAGAATTTGTGCAAAGATCAAGGCACCGTGAGTGATTATGTAAGACGTGATTTTATTGCTAGCTTCATTAAGTATATGAAGATTTCCAAAGGTAAATCTGCGTCCTGCAAAATTTGAAAACTCAACATCTACCTGATTGAGTATATAAGCAGGGATTTGGAGCAGAATAAATACCGCCAATTGAAATTTGAGATAAAAGTTTGTATGGCGCTTGGGTATTGGGATTGTAACCAAGATGACGCTCGGAATTGCTATGGCGCAAATCGCAAATATATCGTAGCGAAGGCCCCAAACGAAAGCTCTTAAGATTTCGGCCTTGTTAGCATCTAAAAAAAAGTGACTATTCCAGCTGTAATAGACAAATCTTTGGAAGGTGTAAAAAAGCATCGTAATCGCAAATAACCACAAGAGCTGTCGGACGCTTTTTTGAACAGAAAACATAGAGATTAAGTTAACATAATATCAGGATAAGAAAAGTCTTTTTAGTTGATCGAGCACTAGAGATTCGCTAGCCTAAGCATAACCCCAAGGATGGAGGTGGTATGAAACTCAAGGAAGTTACATTTTTTCGCCTATTAACGCGCGGCATATTTCTCTCTTTTTTACTCGTCTCTACGATAGGTTTTTCGCAGGTTTTTTACGAAGAGCCATACAAGGAAACCGTTGTAATTCCCGATTGTGAAATCAATAAAAGCTGCAGTCTGAAGCAGTATTCTATTCATGTTCAGGATTATAAAATTCAGTTTACAGGTGGAAAGCTTTCTTATGGGACTCGGATGTTTGCCGAGTTTGAAACTGAAAGTTTGGGGTCTTTAGAAGAATATGCCATTGTTCAGACAATTAAGGGTTGTCAATTCCAATCCAAAAAAACAAGCTCAGGAATTGAATACATTTATAGCTTTGCTCGGGAGCTGTTTGATGACATTGTTCCATTCATTCACAAGTCTTGGCAAGTTGACAGCGTAGATAAGGATCCGGTCTATAATAATACACCGGTTGAATTTAAGGAGACCTGGAAGACAAGAATTGGGCTGTATCGGTGGAATAAAGTTGCAAATAGCTACCACCAGGATACGGAGGTTCTTTTCTATAAAGAAAAACCTG
>CAUJDY010000150.1 GCA_963169805.1 Bdellovibrionota bacterium
ATTTGGAATAAATCACTGTCTTTGTATGTTTTTATAACCTTTAAGTGGCACATATTTGATATAAGAACTGCCCCCGACCGCACGCTACAGCTCTGATGCAAAGCTTGTGGCAAACTCTCTCCTGTCATCAAAGAAACATTCCATTCTGCAAATGGCGATATCATCTCTGCCTCAACCGGCAGCATTTGCCCTTTGTTCATTTCAATGATGTCTCCAACAGCCAAATCTTCTTTGGCTTTTAAGACATTAGAATCTTTCATTTTGATATGCTTATTCGGTTCTAACTCTACTTCTGAGTATGTCGACACAAAATTCTGCTGTAGTCTTTTTAGAATGTATCTAGCTGATAAAATTAAAAAAATAAAACTCGCTGTCGAATCATAGTATAAAAAGTCGTATTGCCCAGCCAGAAGATTTACGGTTGAAAGTACAAAACCCAAAACTAATGCTACTGTAATTGGAAGATCAATACTTAGAGATCTGATCTTAAGGGAAGACCAAGCATTTTTATAAAATTCTAAACTAGAATAAAAAAGTATTGGTAAAAATGCTAAAAAGCTTAAATAGGAAAATACTATTTTATAAGATCCTTCTGCGCCTGTGTAAATTGGGATGCTAAATAACATGATATTTCCAGCACAAAACCCTGCGACACCAATTTGGGATAGGCTTTTTCTGTTGGATATCTTATTAAGTTCAAAGCTTTTAGCTTTACTATCTAACAGCTGAGCGTTAAATCCCAAATCTTTTATAAGCTGAATGACTTTGTCTACACTGAAATTTTCATGAGTTCTTATTTCGACTAAGGATTCCCCAAGATAAGCTCGAGACTGAACAATATCAGATGATATATGAGGCAATGATTCTAATTTTTGTACACAAGACGAACAACGAATACCATCAACATGAATAAGATACTTATCAATTTTCACTTCTCACCAATCCTATGCCTTCTTTACATCCGCAGCGTCTACAACAGATTGGTGAGTGTTATAGATAGCGCTGCAGATATAAAAAAGACACGCTCAGTATAGGAGTAAATTAGATATCAAATTATGATCTAGGTCATGTTTTTTAGGAAAAACTATCAAAACTTGCCATTTCACTTAGCATTTCTTTGTTTTGAATATGAATGCTGCGGCCTTCTTGAGTAATAAGACCTTCATCTTGAAAGTGAGCCAATGTTCGAATAACAGTTTCAGGCGTAGTTCCCGCCCACTCGGCGATCTCTTTACGCGTCCACTTAGAGTCAGGAAGAGCACGTTTTAATACCAAGAGCGCCTCAGCAACTCTTTGGGGAACAGACTTTGTTACAACACTTGCCATGCGCGCTTCATACTCGCGAATATCTTGGGACATTTGTTTTAAAAAATTGAGCGCTAACTCCAAGTCAGATTCCATCATACTCTTAATAACAGATTCAGGAGCAAAACAGAGTCCAACGTCTTCATGTGCAGTCGCCGTTGCCTGATAAGACTCGCCAGCAAATAATGCACGGTAGCCAATTATATTCCCAGGTACGTATACCTTGAGCAAGATTTCATTTCCATTTTCATCGGTACGAGAAAGCTTAACAGATCCAGAAGAAATACAAAAAAGCCCTTGAGGCTCATCACCTTCACGAAAAATAACTTGGCTTTTCTTGAATTGAAGATGCTGCTTTGAAGCATCCATTAGGTCTAAAGCCTGTTTTTTGATCGAACAGAAGTGAGACTTTGGAAAGTTCTCACAACTTTTACAATTACCATCACTCATATTTCACCAATCTGGGCTAATTATACGGCTGCTCAAATTGGAAAAACAAGAGTTGTTTAATCTTTTCTAACGATTAAATAGACCAAAAAGCCAGAGAGCGTAATTACTACAGAGGTTAGAGCAAGAATTGGCTGCTCGACCACCGTAGATCCGATAATATAAAGGGCGCTCAGAATTGCTATGATGGGGACTACAGGATAGAGAGGCGTTTGGTACAGTTTAGAATTCACGCCTTCTTTTCGCCGTAGCAGAAAAACTCCAGCGAATGCCAGTACGTAGAATACATACACACTAAAAATCGCAAAATCCGTTATTTGATTTACATTTGCTAGTAAAATCATAGCAATTGCCACTGCTACTTGCATGATAATTGCGTTCATTGGCGTTCCAAACCTAGGATGTACATTCGCAATAAAAGCACCTCGGCGCACTTTCCCGTCTGAAGCCATTGCGTAAGGGACTCGTGGACCAGATAAAATATCACTGTTGAGACATCCAAAAATCGAAACAAGAATTCCAATGCTAATCAGCCTGCCCCCCCACTCTCCAAATAAGACCTCTGAAGCTGCATTCGCAGCTTTTGGCCCAAGAGCAGCAATTTGATCAATTGGAAGCACCTTGAACAGAGCAAAATTGACTCCTAAATATGCAACAATAACGAGAGAAAGACCTCCAATAATTGCCATTGGTAAATGACGAGCAGGATTTTTCATTTCTCCCGCCATGTGCCCAACAAGCATCCATCCATCATAGGCCCATAAAGTTGATAAAACCGCAGCGCCAAAGCTAAGACTCTCTAAAGGAACATCTATTGATCCTACAATAGATTGATCCCCTGAAAATATCCCCAGAGTTGCGATCATAAAAATTGGAATTAACTTAATGAATGTTGTTGCAGTCGTTAAGTAACCACTTGCTTTTGTACTGAGAGCATTCATCGTGGCTAGAAACAACAGAGTTGCGATAGCAAAAACAGGAATAAGATTCTGAGAAAAACCCAATATTGGTTGAGCTAAAGTAGAGAAATATAAACTGAGAGCTCCTTTGAGGCCTGGTGAATATATAAATGTTAAAACCCATCCACACAGAAAACCAATTTTCTTTCCATATAATTCTTCAATATAAGTATAGATTCCGCCTGTTTTAGGAATTCGTGCTGCGACCTCCGAGATTGTCAATCCCGCAGCGATAGTCATCAACCCACCAACAAGCCATGCGAGTAATGCTTTTGTAGAGGAGCCCGTTTGCATGAGAACAACTCCAGGCTTAACAAACACTCCCGAGCCAATTACTATACCAACTACAATTGCTGCCGCAGTAACAAATCCAATATCTTTTTTTAATTCTATTTTTTGTTTTTCCATTATTCTCTCTTTTTTAGAGAGCTAGACATAACTGAAACAAAATTAAAGAGAAGATTTTTTTAAATTTCCTATGTTTTTTATAGAGTCTATTTAAAAATTAAATAGACCCTATAAGAGATAATTTGAAAACTGGTTTCAGAATGGGACACTTATGAACCGTTAATTAAAATGTCCAACCCAATTTCAGATGAAGTAAAGTTAAGCGTGGAGTCTTTTCGATTTTATCCATTGCATCTGTAATGTCTTGCTTATCTTGCGGATCTGTATAGTTTAATAGGTCTACATCCCTCAGATCGTTTTCTACAGAATTTGAAAGTGGTATTATTACAGACAACCAATCCACTCCAAAAGTAAAGCCTCCGCTCCAAGTCCAACGATTCCCCAAGCCAGCTATGAGACCGTGAGTTTTAAGAGTCGTATCATAAAAAGGAAGAGAAACGTTGATATCTCGCACTTCATCACTGACATCTGCTTTCACTGCTTGGTAGGAATATCCCCCAAAAACTGAGAAGCTTCCTCCAAAAGATTTTCTGAGTATAACATCAAATCGACTTTCAGATGCATCACCAACGCCATCCACTCCCGCATCATTCAAATCAATTTGCCCTCTAAGCGCAGAAAACTCAACGGACCACTCAGGTTGAAATTGCCAAGCAAGTGTTAATCCTAATTTATAAGGAACCCACATGGACAATGGAGCTACATCCGCTAAAATTGAAAAGCTTTGTGGATGAGAATGAGGAGTAAACTCTGGCTCAACTGAGATCTTTTCTTTCGTATCCCGTATTTCTGGAGCTTTTTTTTCTTTTTCAGTTTCTGTTGGAGTTGAATCGGGAGAAGCTGAAGTAGCTTCTGCAGAAGGCTCTGCTTTTTGAATAACTTGATCAGGATTTTCTGGGTTTACATCAATAGGCTTGAGAGTTTGTGGATCTTGTTGCGCAAAACCCAGAGTTGAACAAAAAAGTAGACTCAATACTAGCTTCATAATGGCCCCCCAAAGTAACTAGGTGCCTTTTAGGTTAGCTCAGTCTCTGAGGTAATGGCAAGTATATCCATCTGGATTTTTTTGTAGGTAATCCTGATGATAGTCTTCCGCAGCATAGAATTTTTTAAACTCTACGATCTGAGTAACAACTGGCTTTTTCCACTTTCCAGATTTATCAACCTTCTCTTTGATTTTCTCAGCAATCTCTTTTTGCTTCAGATCATGATAAAAAATCGCAGATCTATATTGTGTGCCAATGTCATTTCCCTGACCATTCGCCTGTGTGGGATCATGGAGACGAAAAAAATAGGCCAGTATTTCTTCGTAAGTAATCAGAGTGGGATCAAATTTCACTTGAACAGCTTCTGCATGACCAGTTGTACCCAATTTCACCTGTTTATAGGTTGGCGCATCAAGTTCACCACCCGTATAACCCACTTCGGTTTCCTTGACACCTTTGAGCTTTCTCAAGAGCTCTTCAACTCCCCAAAAGCAGCCTCCCGCCATTGTTGCTATTTCGATTGATTTATCCATTTTATTTTTATTCCTTTGAACTGATTTACTTTGAGCCGCAATTCCACATTCACATAAAATCAGAATAGCTATTAAAATTTGATTTGCCATTCTACTATTCTACAAAAAGTGTTACTAAGAGCTAGACTAGTTTTTCAATTGTGGAGCGATTTAAACGATACACGGTCCACTCATTCATATCCTGCGCTCCCAATGCTTTATAAAACTCTATTGCAGGTTTATTCCAATCCAAAACCGACCACTCTACACGTCCCAGACCGTTTTCTTTTGCTATTTTAACAAGCTCTAAAAGAAGATGTTTTCCATAGGATTTTCCACGAAACTGAGGACGCACAAATAAATCTTCTAAATAGATCCCTTGCTTTCCTATAAAGGATGAGAAGTTATGAAAATAGATACAAAATCCTACTGGCACATCTCCCTCATATCCCAACAAACATTTAGGCCCGCCCGGTGTTCTAAAAAAGCTTTCTTCTAAGATTGCCTCCGTCGCCGTAACTTCATGAGCAAGTTTTTCATAA
>CAUJDY010000151.1 GCA_963169805.1 Bdellovibrionota bacterium
CACTAGTGGCGCCGTACCTTTTGGGGATAAAAAAAGCCCAGGTATTTCTACCTGAGCTTCTTAATAATCAGTTTTATAAACTAATTATGAGCAAACAGCAGCAGCTGCAGCCTTAAGATTGTTGTAAAGTTCAATTCCATCTTGAGCTGGAGTAACTACAGTGTTGTAGTTTTGTTGAATATGAGAACCAAAAGATTTGCTGTCACAGTTGAAAGATTGAGCTGTAGCATCTACGTACTCACCAGCGCCAACTGCTAATTCAGATCTGATTGCTTCAAAGTTCTTAGCAACGTACTCAGCATTTTGCTTTTCGTTAGCTGCAAAACCTTCAAATCTGTCACAACCAATTGTTCCTGAAGTCATACCAAAAGTTGGTGGAACAACCCAGTTTGTAGTTGCGCGTGTAGTTGTTGCTAAGTAAGTCTTTTTATCAGTTACTTGCCATCCAAGTCCGCATCCGTCGAATTTGTCTTGTGCGTTTGCAAATCCTGTTAAAGCAACAACAGCGAATAATACTAGTCTTTTCATTATGTTCTCCTTTTTATAGTTAATGAAAATGTGCTCCTAATAGGTTTTAGCGAATCACTAAAAATGTCAATTGAAGAAATACGTAAACTCGATCTTAGCATCGAGCTGTCGTAAGTCGGGCGTCCCTTTAGGATAGATCCAATTGAGAGTTGATCTCAGCTCATGATTTCTCGAGAGGAAATATGAGTTTTGTAGAACATAATATTGCACGCTTTCTGATCTAATATTTTGATCTACATCCCAAAATTGCTCAAAGGCTAAGCGATATTTTGTTTTTTCTGTTGGATTCACTAAGATTCCTACATCTAGCCCTGGACCATAACGATAACCCCTAGATAGCTGATCGTATGCTTCTCCTCTAATTGTTGCTAGCGCATAGGCTAAGTAAAATTCATTTAACAAATTAAAAGATCCACCAATTCCTAGTTTTAAAAATACATGCCTGCAAGTGAGGCATCCATAATCTCTCGGTGTATACATTCCTGATTCAATTTTCCAAGATGGTGCTTTGCTTAAAAAGTTTATTGGTGGCAGCGATGTAATGTTAAGGCCAATAATATTATCTAAACGAAACTTTTCTAGATCGTAGTCATACTGAAATTCGAAGCCAGGAAAATCAATATGAGAATATCTTTTAAATCCAATATCGTTATTCATTAAATCATGGTACGCAGTTTTGAATTTGATATTTGTTGTTCCACCATTCCCATAAGAATCTTCACGTGATCGAAATGTTTGGGAGACGGAAAGAGAATAAGAATCATGCCCCAAATCAGGGCGTGTTTCTGCAATGATAGGTTCAAGTCTTGACGCCAGTTGAGGCAATTGTCCTAGTGAAGCTCTCTGAGAGAGGATTGCAAGGTTCTGCTTGCGTTCTTCTGCTGAGAGCTCTCCCTTTTGTTTAATATTTAAAAAATCAAAGTAGAGCATTGCTGTTTCTAGAGCGAGAGGTGAGCTTTCTTTTGAAGGTGATTTTAAATCGATGAGATCAAAAAACTCGGATCTCTCAGTTTCATTTAAAGCTTTATATTTTTGCAGCACTTGTTTTTGAATAGATGGGCGAAAATGAACATTCTTAACAATACCTGGAGTCTTAAAAAGATTTTTAATACTCTCACCAGGTATCACATAAACAGTGTAGTCCGTAAGATTCCATTCAGGTTTAATGGCCTCAAGGGCTGCAAGAATTTGGTATGAACAGTTCTCGTCAAAAAAATAATAATAAAAATAGCTATTTGTTTCGAGTTCCCAGAGATGATAAAGAAAACGACGTGTTTCATCTGCGGTAAGGTTGAGTTCATATTCCCAGAGATCTCTGTTTTCACCTTGTACATACTCTTTAATTTTATTGTGATAAGATTCTGTAGACCACAACCCAAGATATCCGCCAGTAATACCAAAATAAATAAACGCAAAAGGATTTTCGTCATCCGCTACTTTAGCGGCAAAATTAATTCCGATATCTGTGATGTCTGCGCGCTTTTTAGAGTTAATTTTTATGAAAGAATGTCCAAACATAGACGCGGGGTTATTGGGGTAAGCGCTAGAAAAAACAACAGAGAGTGTTTGTGGATCTTTAAAGACATCAAGAAACTCATCTACCTTAGGACATTTTTGTTCTGTTACCTTAAGGCCAACTTTATTTTTTAAAAACCAATATCTTGCAGGAAAAGCACATTGAGGGTGCAATTTATATTTCCCAACTTTTAAATCCGAATTACTCATTGCTGCTAGAGAGGCTTTAAGTTCAGAAAAGGCATTATATTTGCCATCTTCTGCAAAGAAAAACTCAGGGCCATCAACGAGGCTTCTAAAGGTTCCATACTCACTAGTTTTGTAGTGTAAGAGTTTGATCCACTCTTCAGATTGGCTCCATTTTTGTAGATCTGCTTCAGTTTGAGCAAAAGTGCTGGAAACAGATACTAAAATGAAAAAAACAAAAAGAAGTTTCATAGATTTAAGATAACCCATGTTTATTGTGCTGGCTTTTTATCTTTAAGAGATGCTTTAACAAGGAACTCAACATTAAGATTGTCCTCTTGCTTTTCCCAGTTGAGTTTGTCGTTCTTTGTTGTTTTTAATTCAAAGTTGTCAGTTTTAAGATTTTCTTTGAGAGCCTCTTTGACATCAGCTTCCATAGTTTGTCGTTGTTGCGTTGTAGGCATAACAGAATAATACCAGCAATATCCACCTAGAAAAATACCTGTAATCATACACATTGTGCTATCGCCATTCCCCATGTCATAACTTTTTTCTGCTTTTACAAGACCTTTTTTACCATCTGGAGTTTTAAATTCACCCTCATATTTCATTCGAATTGTTGTACAAGCTGTTAGCGCAAAAGAGAGCCCAAGAGTTGGTATAAGTTTAAAAAATAATTTTCTCATTGTTACTCCAGAAAAAGTTTGAATGTTGAAGGGACATGTATAACATCAATACCCATATATGAAAATAATAATTGTGTTAGTGTCTTTATCTCTGGCAGGCTGCAGTAGTCTTTTGTACTATCCAACTCGGTATAAGTATGTCGATGTAGAGCTCCTAAAACATAAGCCAGAGGAGCTTGTTTTTCATGAAGACGTTGATAAAAATGAAAAACTAGTAGGGTGGTATTTTAAGTCTGCACGTAAGAATCCAAATGAGAAACCTAAAGGGTTGATTGTGTTGTTTCATGGAAATGCACAAAATATTTCTGCTCATTTTACCTCTCTCTTTTGGATATTAGATGACGGATATGATTTTTTTATTTTTGACTACCCTGGTTATGGGGCAAGTTATGGAGAGCCAAATCCAAAAAATACAAAAGAGTCTGGGGAGATTGCCATAGAGTATGCTCGTAAAAAATGGCCAGAGGTTCCGTTGGTTGTTTTTGGTCAAAGCCTTGGTGGCGCAATCTCACTAAGATCTGTTATGGATTTAAGGGATCGCTCTCGAATTTGCGCTCATGTTGTCGAGTCTACCTTTCATTCATATAAAAAAGTTGGGCAAGAAGCGATGGCTGCCTCTTGGTTAACATGGCTATTTCAGCCAGTTGCTCACGTTGTATTAAGTGATGAGTATGCTCCAAAAGGCAGAATATCTGAGATTAGTCCTATTCCACTCTTAGTTGTCCACCGCAAAAATGATCCCGTAGTTCCTGCTTTTTTAGGTGAAAAGGTCTACGAAGAAGCAAAAAATCCCAAGCAGCTCCTCCTTGTTGAGGGTGAGGGGCACATAGATGCATTTACGGGAGTGGATCGTGTTCCAAACCGTAAGATTTTGTTAGATTTTTTTGAGAAATCAATTAAGACGTGTCCTGTCCATAACAAACAATGACGCAGCGATCTCTGCTAGTCTATGGATGACCAATTTGTAATAAAATAATCATTTAATTTATATCAGAGGTGACATCATGTCTGAAGTATTCAGTTTTGATCTTTATAATCCAACGGAAGAGCATAAAATGTTGCGTGAAACAGTACGCAATTTTGTTCAAAAAGAAGTAGAGCCTCAAGCTCATTCTTTTGATCGCAAAGAGGAATTTAATTTGTCTTTGTTTAGACAGCTTGGTGAGTTAGGGCTTCTTGGCATTACAACTTCAGATGCATATGGTGGTTCTGGAATGGATGCACTTGCAGCAACATTGGTACATGAAGAGCTCTCGACATCAGATCCTGGTTTCTGTTTAGCCTATCTTGCTCATTCCATGTTGTGTGTGAACAATATTGCAAATAATGCAAGTGAAGAGCAAAAGAAAAAATGGCTTCCAAAATTGTGTTCGGGTGAGTGGGTTGGTGCAATGGCAATGTCTGAACCTGATTATGGAACAGATGTTTTAGGTATGGCAACGACAGCGCAACTCAAAGGTGACTACTATGTTTTGAATGGACGCAAAATGTGGATCACAAATGGAACAATCGACGAGAAAAAAACTCCGTGCGATATAGTTTTAGTCTATGCAAAAACTGGCGAGAAGAATGGCCGCCCACAAATTTCTACGTTTGTTGTAGAAAAGGGTTTTGAGGGATTTGCCGTGGGTCAAAAAATTATGGATAAACTTGGCATGAGAGCCTCAAATACAGCTGAGTTAGTTTTTGAAAACTGTAAAGTTCCAAAGTCTCATTTGATTGGCACTGAAGGTGATTCAATGATGCACATGATGAGAAACTTAGAAATCGAAAGACTTACATTGGCAGCAATGAGTTTAGGAATAGCAAAAAGAAGTATTCAGGAAATGAACAAGTACGCTACTCAAAGAAGCGCATTCGGGAAGCCTTTGCGTAAATTTGGTCAGATTCAAAGATACATAGCGGATAGCTATGCAAAATATATTGCAAGTCGCGCCTATGTCTACGATACCCCGCGCAAACTCAAACTTGATTCGCATGGAAATCGTTTAGACTCAGATGGGGTTAAGCTCGTAGCAACAACTTTTGCAAAAGAGATTGCAGATAATGCGATTCAGGTTATGGGTGGCTACGGTTATGTGGGGGAGTATGTTGTCGAGAGACTGTGGAGAGATGCAAAACTTTTAGAAATTGGTGGTGGTACGATTGAGGCGCACCAAAAAAACATAACTGCGGATCTTGAAAAACAAGATCAAGTTTTATTTTCGTGATAGCGGAGCCCGTAACAACAATTACAGATTTGATTTTGGCCGGAGAGAGTTTTCTGTTTGGCCATCTATTGTTTTGGAATGATTCAAGGAGTTTTGTTCGTTCTTGGGCTGTTGGTTTTTTGTTTTTGGGATTTGCAGCGCTCTCTGGTGCTGTTGCGCATGGAGCAGCTCCCTATATGGAGAATATTCCTTGGTTGCTGCTGGCATGGCCTTTGACTATTTCTTCAATTGTAACAGCGAGCTTATTCTTGCACATCGCATGGATTGAAGAGTTTGTATCCTCATATAAAAAAATTCTTTTAATTATGGTAGGTGTTGTAAGTGTATTCTTTTATCTACATATTCTTGGATACCTAAATATTTTGACCCCTACTGGGAATTTAACTTTTAATGTAGCGATACTGAGTTATGCCCCTGCCATATTTTTACAGCTGATTTTGAATTTAGCTAGGTATGTGAAAACTCGTAGAATTGGCTATTCCCTTATGTGCAATGGAATTTTGCTAACAGTCTTGGGCACTCTTATTCAAGCTTTTAAAATAGCACCGCATGAAAATTTTAATCACAATGATTTGTACCATGTTATACAAATGTTTTCTCTATTTGTGATCTATAAAGGAATTCGTAGTAAGTAAGTTAATTTTACTGCGGAAAAGTGAGAATATCTTTTGGGAGCATAATTAAATTAGACTTATCTTTTTTAAAAGTAAGTCCCTTATGGTCTTTCCCGACTTCTTCAATGGACATAATGCTGTAAATAGATAGGTGAAGTGCTTTTGTTTCTTCGTAACGCTTTTTAAGGTGCTCTTCACTGGGATCTGCAACAAATTTTGAATCCGAAAAAACAAATTGTGAAATTGCAATAAAGCTTAACCCTAAGCGAGAGTCTTCTATTTTCTTACACTTAAGAGTCTGAACCTTTCCGTCTTTTGGCTCTCTATATGTGACAATAAAATGAGTTTCTTCTTTTTTCTTTGCTTTTTGCATGAATGGACTTATCTCATAAATATATTTTTTCTGTCTAGAAGAACCTTATTTAGGGTAGCTCTTATCAGTGTAAATAAGGGTGGCGAATAATATTTTCAATCTGGTTTGCGCGCTCATCCTGTCTCGTGAGGGCTAACTGAAGTGTTGAGAGTTGTGCTTTAAGATTTTCCTTAGCTTTTTTAACGGCTTTGAATACATCTTTATGCTTGGCTTCAGCCAAAAGGTTTCCAACAGATGTCTCAAGATAAATGATGACCTTTTTGGGCGATACAGTCTCTTTAATCTGTCCAGGCAAAAGAGATTTATCTTCAACGGTAATGGATACTGCAGAACCTTGTGGTAGCAGGCCCTCTAGATCTGTAAGCTGTTGATAAATATAAGCACGGATCTCGGGAGGGGTATTTTTATCTTCGAAAACCTGAGATTTCATAGTTGTTCTCCCTTTATTTTTGTGTCCCTATTTCATATAAGGACATCCGCGCTAGGGGCTATAGTTAATAGACTTAAGATGGGACTTTCACAACCCTTAACGCATACTTATTGCCATAACTAATTTGAGTCGTTTTGAAAAGATGTCAACTGGTCATAACCATTTGAAATTCCTTGTTTTTTATATTACATAGCAAGTCATGATTAGAGAGTTTCAACCTCAAAAAATTCCAAGGCCTATGCAGGTTGCGCAATTACCAAAGGATCTTAACTTTTTGGATATCGAGATCGGGTGTGGAGTTGGATTTCATCCCCTTTTTTATGCAAGATCAAATCCGGGGCGTTTTTTGATAGCAATAGAAAAGACGTCAGACAAATTCGATAAATTCCAACGGCGCTATTTGAATCACAAGTCTCCTCAGAATCTCATACCCATTCATGCAAATGCGGTAGCGTGGATAACACATTTTATAAAGCCAAATACAGTTGATCGATATTTTATTCTCTATCCAAACCCGTATCCAAAAGATCCACAGAAAAGGTTTTTTGCGATGCCATTCATGAAGTATCTTATTGAAACTCTTAAGAAGGGTGGACAAATTACATTGGCAACAAATGAAAAAGATCACTATGAGGAAGCTAAGCAACTAGCAATCGAATACTGGAATTTAGACCTAGTTGAGGATCGAATCGTATTAGCAAAAGAGCAGCCTCGCACGCACTTTGAAAAAAAATATCTTGAGCGTGGAGAAATTTGCTACAACCTTATCTTTGCAAAAAGATAACCTTCTTACTTCTCATTTCGAATTGAAATTTTATTTTTATTGCTAAAAATAAATGGATACGTAATCTCTGCAATTTGCCCTGAAGGTGGAATCGGAAATTGAGCTTTCACCATTGGCTGGCGAATGCAGGATTCAAAAACTTCTGGTGAAGCAATTTTACTTTCTTTTATTTTGATATCAGATGCACGTCCATCCTTGTCCACTTCAAATTGTATCACAAGTTTTCCCTCAAGCATTTCCACACTTTTTCCAGAATTTTCATAGCTTTTAATCAACTTACTATAGCAAGGGAGAGCTTCCTTGATAACATTCTCTCTTATGACAAGACGAATTCCGTCTACATTTATTTTCTCGGGATTATCTATGGAGTGAGTCGCACAGCCCGTGAGGAGCATCATACAAATAGCAGCAAGCTTCATAGTACATTCCAATTTACTGGCTGAATGCCCTTTGATTCTAAGTAGTCATTTGTTTTAGAAAAATGTTTGCAACCTAAAAAACCTCTATGCGCCGAAAGTGGAGAGGGGTGAGGTGCTTCTAAAACAAAATGTTTACTGCGATCAATAAAAGAGGCTTTCTTTTGTGCGAACGAGCCCCACAGAAGAAAAACAACATTTTCACGATTGTCGTTAATTAAGTGGATAATTTTATCCGTGAAAGCTTCCCACCCACGATTTTGGTGAGAGCCCGCTTTATGCTCCTCAACAGTCAGAGTCGCATTCAGTAAAAGCACACCTTGCTCTGCCCAAGAAGTCAGTTCACCGTGGACAGGTTTAGAGATACCAATATCAGCCATCAATTCTTTAAAAATATTTACGAGTGATGGCGGAGGAGGAACTCCTTTGCGAACTGAGAAGCAGAGACCATGTGCTTGGTTTGGCCCGTGGTAGGGATCCTGACCTAAAATAACAACTTTCACCTTTTCAAAAGGAGTCAGATTCATGGCATTAAAAATTTGTGAACCTGATGGATAAATTGTTTTTTTAGAGTCTCTCTCTGACTTCAAAAACTTTTTTAGATCTTGCATGTACGGTTTTTGAAATTCTTCGATTAGAAGTGTTTTCCAACTTGCCTCTAGACGAATGTCTTGAGGGGACTTGAGAGGTTGATTTTCATTGTGCTTAGAAATTGTCATTTCTTGAGTATTTTCCATAACTTTAGTCATGTTCTATTCTGAAAAATGAACGGCTGCAAAGGCTTTTTGCTAGAATATATTTACGGAGGCGCGCCATGTTTAAACATCTTTTAGTAGCCGCAACACTTTTGAATCTTTCCGCTCTCTATGCACAGGATGCAGATATTGAAGCTGAAGCTATGGAAGCTGAAATCCAAGATTATGAATCTCAAGCACAGGTTGCAAAAGACGAAGCATCTGAGTCAAAAAATAAGCAAAAGGAAGCAGAGCAAAATCTTCGAAAAGTTCAAGAAAAGAAAAAGCAAACTGCCGAAGTTGCAAAAGCCAAAATCTCAAGAGCAATAGAGGAACGTAAACAAGCGGATGCTGCAAAAGCCAAGGCTGAAAAGCAAGCTGAGAAACTTGAATTTGAAATTAAACAACTTGAACAAGAGATAGATAAGAACTTGGCAGTAGCAGAAAAAGCACTTCAGGAAAGCAAATTAAAACAAGAGGAGCTAGAAAAGGTTGTAGATCGAAAGCGTGAGTCAGTGAACAGAAATAAAGAAGCAAATAAAACACGCAAAGAAACACTAGATAAACTTGCGCGCCTGAAAAAAGATCTGGAGAGCGCACGTAAAGAAGCTGCTCTCGAGGAGAAGCGTGCCATTAAAGCTGAGGGTGATTTGAAGGCCGCGCTCAAAGTAGCAGAAAAAGAAGAGAAGATTGCAAACAACGAAATCGCTAAAGCAAAGAATCGCAGGGAAGCTCAGATAGCAAGGCAAGAAAAGCTTAGAGCGGCTAAAGAAAAACAAGCAGCTCGCATTAAAAAAGCCAGAGAAAATCAGGAAAAAGCTAGAAAAGTTAAGTAGTTAGAGTTTTATTAAAAGTTAGGTCTTGTGTCTTTCTATCAATTCTATATACTCATTCAAAGGCAAATTTTAAGAGTTTTCGAATTCTTAAAGTTTGCTCAAACAAATAATGTTTTAAGAGTTTTAATTCTTATAAGCATTCACGAAAGGATGGGGCTATGCTCGAAATGTCTTCGAGATCAACAAGCGGACGTGTATCCGCTCTTCAAGAAATTACACAATCCATGAAAACAAAAAAAGACAAACTACCTTCAGCGCAGGTTTCTGAATATTTTGGAGAACTGACGTTTAACATTGCTCACATGAGGGAAAAGCTTCCTCGAGATGCCTATCAAAATATTGTACGGGCCTTAGAAAAAGGTGAAAAGATCTCTGAGAGAACTGCAGATCTAGTAGCACAAGCGGTAAAAGAGTGGGCAATGAGTAAAGGGGCCACTCACTTCTGTCACTGGTTTCAACCAATGACTGGATTAACAGCTGAAAAACATGATGCTTTTATTTCCATTCAAAATACAAATCATTCCGAACTAACAGTTATTGAGAGATTCACAGGGTCTCAACTCATTCAAGGGGAGCCAGACGCATCTTCATTTCCAAGTGGTGGTATGAGATCAACATTTGAAGCAAGAGGCTATACGGCGTGGGATCCAACCTCTCCAATATTTATTTTAGAAGGTGAAACAACAAAAACACTTTGTATACCTTCTGTATTTTTCGGTTATCACGGAGAAGCTCTGGATTTAAAAACACCTCTTTTAAGATCGACAGATGTTTTATCTGAATCATGCGTCGAGTTTTTAAAATTGATTGGTGATGTGGATGCAAAATCAGTTACATCTACACTCGGAGTAGAGCAAGAGTACTTCTTAATCGACAGACGCTTTGCCGCTTTAAGACCTGACTTAATTATGACGGGTCGTACTCTTATTGGAGCGGCTCCGCCAAGAGGTCAGCAACTAGAAGATCATTACTTTGGTGCCATTCCAACTCGCGTGCTTACATTTATGGAAGAGCTAGAGCGTGAACTTTATCGTCTGGGCATACCGGTAAAAACACGTCACAATGAAGTGGCGCCAAGCCAATTTGAGCTGGCTCCTATTTTTGAACATGCGGTGATCGCTGCAGATCATAATACTCTTTTGATGGAAGTTATTAAGAAAGTAGCAAATAAGCAGGGCTTACATTGTCTTCTTCATGAAAAACCGTTTAAAGGAATTAATGGGTCAGGTAAACACTGCAATTGGGCAATGAGTAATGACAAGGGTGAAAACCTGCTCGAACCAGGAAAAACTCCTCACCAAAACATTCGATTTTTAGCAATTGTGGCGGTGGTCTTAAAAGCTGTGTATGATCACGCAGATGTTCTAAGAGCTTCTATCGCCTCACCTGGAAATGACCACAGGTTAGGAGCAAACGAGGCGCCTCCAGCAATTATCTCTGTGTTTGTGGGATCTTTGCTATCTCGTATTTTTGAAAGTATTGAAAAGGGAAAGGCTGCTGATGCTACGGATAAGCAGATTATTGACCTTGGTGTAAATCAAATTCCACCAATCAGCAAAGACTATACAGACCGTAATAGAACATCTCCATTTGCTTTTACTGGAAATAAGTTTGAATTTAGAGCTGTCGGATCTTCTCACAACGTGGCAATCCCGGTTTCTACTCTCAATACTGCGGTCGCTGCAACTCTCAGAAAGGCAAGTAAAAGACTTGAAGAGTTGTTAAAGAAGCACAAGCGTGATGAAGCTGTAATGGCTCTCGTAAAAGAATATTTAGTGGCATCAAAACATGTTAGATTTGACGGTAATGGATATTCTCAAGAGTGGAGAAAAGAGGCAGAAAAAAGAAAGCTTCCAATCTTTGATACAACTTCTGAAGCGGTTAAGGTTTATCAAGATAAAAAAGCTGTTGAGTTTTTTGTAGAGCAAAAAGTGCTGTCTGCGGCAGAAATTGAATCTCGATTCAATGTGCAAGTTGAAAGATATGTTAAAACTCTTTTAATTGAATTGAATATGCTCTCCGAGCTTTCAAAGACACATGTCATACCTGCTGTAGAGTCTCAGCTGACGAAGTGTTATGCGGTTTTAGATAACTGTTCGGACTCTTTAAAGAAAGTCTACAAGAAGCGGGTTGAAGCGCTTGAGAGAGTGATGAAAGCTCTTGTGACAGGAGAAGAAGAGTTGCTTGAGACAATTTCAAAAATTGATTCTGTTCATGATGAAGTGAAAAAAATGGATATGATTCAGAAAACTGCAATTCCACTTCGAGAAGAGCTCAGAGCTGCTGCAGATGAGGCAGAAGTTTTAGTATCTGATGATCTTTGGACGTTGCCAAAATACAGAGAGATGCTCTTTACTCACGGAATTTCATAATCTTTAATTTTTATATGAAGACTTATAGGGCCAGCGTTTAGCTGGCCTTTTTTTTTGATTCAAGGAACGGTTGACGCTGCTTTGAAAATTAAACTTCCGGGCGTTTTACAAACTGATCTAAAATTTTTGGCGAAACGCGATTCAAATAGTAAGCTAATGATCCATCAAAAGTGGGAACGATCATAAACTTTCCTCTTAGTAAATCTTTGAAGGTGGCTTGAGAAACATCTTCTGGATTTACTACTTTTGCTTTCTCTTCTGTAGCGAGAACTTCTTTGGGCTTACTTTTATTTTCGTTCTCAAGACCTGGAGTTCGTGTGTTAGGTGGGCATAAAACAGAGACTTGTACGCCAAAGGGCTTTAGCTCTCTTTTTAAGGCTTCTGAAAAACCAACAACTGCAAATTTTGATGCACAATAAGCAGTGTAACCAAACAGTCCCAAAAATCCACACATGGAAGATGTATTTAAAATGATCCCAGATTTTTTCTTTGTCATATGTGGTACAATTACTTTACAAGCATGAATAATACCAAAAACATTGAGGTCTACCATTTGTCTCATGTCTTCGATCGATTGATCTTGAAAAAAACCTGGTTTTGCAATGCCTGCTACATTAAGCAAAATATCCGGCGCCTTATGCTTAGTAATGACGTCTTGAATAATTTTAGTTGTCTGGTTGAAATCAGTTACATCGCATGAGTATGCCTCGATGATTTGATTTGGGTCATGAGGTAACTTTAAAAGCCTTGAAAGTGCCTGTTGTAGTTTTGTTTGATTTCTAGAAAAAATAAAAACATGCGCTCCACTTCGAACGCAATCCTCTGCCATTGCGAGTCCTATTCCTTCTGATCCTCCTGTAATAAACACAGTTTTATCTTTTAAATCTGCAAATGTTTTCAAATTATTGTGATTCATATGGTATGATTCATCTCATATGTTGAATAAATCTGTCTACGCCTAATTGGAATCTTGAGGAATAAGATCATGAAAGTTGGTTTAAAAATAGTAAATCAAGAAGGCCTGACCTCTCATCAAAGAGAGATTTTGAAAGACGCTCAGCATATTAACGGTATTCTTTCAAAAGATCAGGGATACCTTGTTTACCAATCAAGAGAAGACTCGTCTCCATTTCATATTGATTTTTTGAAAGGAGACTTTATTTTTCGTCTGAGAACGACGGGCAAAAAACAGCCTTTACTTAAAGCTCTGCAATTTCAGAATCAAATGAAAGTCTTAGATATGACTGCAGGTCTAGGGCGTGATGCACTTACCCTGGCCTACCATGGAGCTCATGTCATTGCGCTCGAAAAAAACCCAGTTTTATTTTTGTTGCTTGAGCAGGCTTACTCAGAGCTTGTGAAGGATCCGTTATTTAAAAACTTTAAAGGTTCTGTTCGTTTTATATATAAAGATGCATATGATTTTATTGAGACTGTTAGTGAAAAATTTGATGCTATCTATTTAGATCCCATGTATCCAACAGAAGAGAAAGCGGCAAAATCCAAAAAAGATGTAGAGGTGCTACGAGCACTTGCTTCTTCTACTGAGAATCTTGAGCTTCTTATTGAGCAGTCACTCCAAAAGCAACCATCCCGACTTGTATTAAAGAGGCCGCCCCAATCGGAGATCTTGCTTAAACCTAGGCATAGTTTAGAAGCAAAGCTTGTAAGATTTGATATTTACTTTCCAGACTCTATCCAGTAGGGTCTTTGGATGGGGCAAGATTTTTTAGTCTTACTATTGATTCTTATATTTTCTTACGCGGCACGATTATACTCACAAATAACATCCGTAATTTTTGAAAGTGTTTTTATACAACTATTCAGAAGTTTAACCCCACGGTATGTGACTTCTTATGCGAGATCCGTTTTATTGTCACTCATTGCATTTCGAAATCAAGGAATGAGTTACACAGCTTTAAGCTTTTTGAATTCTGGTATTGTCCAAAGTTATCAGTCTTTAGGATTAATTTTTGGTAGCTACCTGGGTCTTTCAACTGCGCTTTGTATTTTAAATCTGGGGTCTCCAGTTTTTATCTTCAGTTTACTGATTGTTAGCTTAGTTCTAAGCTTTTTAAGTGATCGTTCGGCATTTTATCGTATCTCAAGGCTTGTTTTTTATTTCTCAATAATATTAGCAAGCTATTCTTTAATGCTTTATGTACTCGGCCAGCTTCCATCAGATGGCTATGTTTCCCGTTTAGCAATGGAATTAAAGGTCAATCCATCGTGGATTATCCCATTCTCACTAATTGCTTTCTTGGCTTTAAAAAACACATTTACAGTGATAGGAATACTCTATGTTCTGCATATGGTTTATCACTTAAATAGTATTTATGTTTTTGTTGGGGCATTGAGCTTATTTTTGTATAGCGCTTTTCAGTTTTTATATAAAACAAGAGTGTCGCACAGAGAGACAAAGCTTGTAAGTTTCCTAAATTTAACATCTTTGTTAGTAGTTAGCGTAGTGTGCTTAATGATCTTTAGAACTACAGACTACGACTTTCTTGAAATGCTCTTTATTTTTTCTTTAGGTTTAGGGGTAGTGGGTCTAGTGGTAAGTTTTTATTTGCCACAACTATCCGCTAAGCTTTATCCTCGGATGAGTCACTCTACAACAAGAAATGTTCAGCTGTATTCATCTGTATATAATTACCCTTCTACGCTATTAATCGAGCTTTTTTATCAAGAGTATAAAAAATTATTTGTACATGTAAATACAACGTTTGAAATGATGATTTCAAATTTGACACAAAAAGATCCAGACGTAACAACAAAGCTTAATAAGTATTTTGAAATCTCTGAGAATGTATTTCATGAACTCAAGGGATTGCAGATGCGTCTTCACGAGATGGAGAAGACTGAGAAGCAAGCTCGATTTGTGTATGAATGTGAGATAAGGCTCATGTCGCTCCATAGATTTGTAGAGGCTATTCGCTTTTTTCAAGATATGTCGGCATCTCGTGTGCTAGAAAATTCGCATATCAATTTCTTTCAAAAAATTTATGATAGCTCAACGTTTGTATTAACAGAAATGATTGAAAATGAAGAGGTAAAAACAATAAGTATGAGTCTTCTTCTAGCAGAATGGGATGCTTTTATTAAAACTCTTGAGGAACAAAAAAAGAACGGCCAAATAGATGCTCATCTTTGCTCTGAAATGCAAATACAGTCTATGAAAATGGTAGAATCCGTAAAATCACTTTCTTAAGGTTGTATGACAAAGATCATTTTCTCTGTCTCAGACAGTCCTCGCAGTAGCTGCGGAACTCGCCTCCAAAAGATCTTTGTCACAACAACTTAAAAATCTATTTTGCCTTTTTTTAAAAACTAGTATGTCGTTTGTTTGATCTCATTTTTTTCATTTAACATAAGTGCAATTGGTTTATGGCTTTTAGCTTCTTCTTCGGTGTAGGAGGCATAGCTCACGACGATCACAAGATCGCCCTTTTGTACGTGCCTTGCTGCTGCACCATTTAGACATATTTCTCCTGGTTTTCCATAAATGACATATGTCGTAAATCGAGCTCCATTATTGATATTGTAGATGTCCACTTGTTCGTATTCTCTCAGGCGTGCAGAATCACATAATTTTGGATCTATTGAAATGGATCCTTCATAATTTAAATCAGCATCCGTTACGGTTGCTCGGTGCAATTTTGATTTCATCATAGTTAGCATCATACTTGAACCTCTTTTGCTTCAGTCTTTTTGTTGCGTGCAGAAATTGAGTTAATTTTTAAGGCAATTTGTAATCCAGTAAGAACAAGATCTGGTAGCTGGATATCAAATAAATCTGTACCATCATATAAACTGGAAAATCCACCGGTTCCAATGACAAGTGTCTCGTCACCTTTGAAACACTCCTGTATTAGTTTTTCTGTCATGTACTTACAACTCGCATAGTGACCGTGATATAAACCTGATTGAATACTTTCAACCGTCGCTCTTCCTAATACAGTTTTAGATTTAATAATCTCCACTTTTGGAAGTTTTGCGGTGCGAGTTTCTAGGGCTTCCATTGATATTTTCATCCCGGCTAGAATAACTCCTCCCAGATACTCTTTCTTTTTTGAAATTGCACAGAGAGTTGTTGCTGTGCCGAAGTCTAATACAATTAAATTTTTATTTGGGTAGAGTTGGGTTGCCGCAATTGCATTTGATATACGATCTGCACCTACTTCTAGTGGATTACGATAGTTGATTTTTAGGCCACTTTTGACTCCAGGTTCTAGCACAAATGGATTAATACCAAAATATTTCTTGCAACAATTTCTTAAGGAGTAAATAAGATCAGGCACAACTGAGCAAATTGCGATTTGTGTAATTTCGTCGGGGTTAATTTTATTTTCTCGAATAACAGACTTCAAAAATAATCCGTATTCATCCGAAGATGCTCCTTGAGTTGAAATTTTTCGAAAGCGCAGTAAAACATTATTATCTTTATAGATTCCACCAAATATTTGGCTGTTGCCCACATCAAGACATAAGATCATAAGTAAAAGCCTCCTTAAAACTTTGTATGAGTTGAATCAAATTTTCAGACAAATTGTCTTTGGTTTTTCCCGAAAATAAAACCTTATCTTTGAAGTAAATTTCTGTTGGGTGTGAAGATTCAGTGATTTCAGATAAATCGTTATGAATAATAAAATCTATATCAGGATGCAGAGATAGTTTCAAAGCTGCCTCTCTCCTTTCTGCTTGGTCGGAGGTGTTTGTGAGTTTGAATCCTATAACAATAGGTGTTGACCTTGAAGACAGATGTTTTATTTTAGTTATGATTTTAGGTTGTGACTTTAGAACTAGTTCAACAGAGTCTCTAGAATTTATTTTATTTACAGATGCTGGTTCAAATAGCTCCCCATTGATCACAATTTTATCAACAATAAAGTCTGATACAGCTGCACACTGGATGACAATGTCAATGTGTTGAGAGTTCAGAATTTTTGTAATCTCATGCTCCAAATCTCTTGAGGTAACAAAGGTACAATTATAGGCAGCAGAATCTAAAGCTTTAGATTTTTGCGAGTGCAAATAGTAAATGTTATGGCCCTCGTCTATTAGTTTTTGACCAATATGGTAGCCAGTTCTGCCAGACGAGGTGTTTGTGATTCTTCGCACTTGATCAATTTTCTCTTCAGTTCCACCGGAGGTTATGAGTATATTCATATATCTAGACCTCTAGTTTCTGTCTCAGTTGAAAAGTACTCTCCTATAATTTGTAAAATAGTGGTTGGATTGAGAAGTCGTCCCCAGCCTGTTTCTCCACAAGCTAACTGGCCGTGATCTGTATCAAGAAGGCGTGCCCCGTATTTTTTTAATTTTAACATATTTTCTTGAGTTGCGGGATGGGCTAGCATTTCTGAATTCATACTTGGAGCGATGAGAAATGGCTTTCGAAAGTTATTTGCTAGGTAGAGTTCACCAATAAGTCCCTCAAGGGTTCCGCTCGCAAGATTATTTATTGTTTTCGCGCTAGCAGGGCAAACCAAAATCAGATCAGACCATCGCGCCAGATCTATGTGACTCATCATGGTTCCAGGTTCAAATGTATTTGTCAGAACTTTTCGTCCAGTTAGTCCTTCTAGTGTGGCCTCTCCAATAAATTTGAGTGCAGAATCAGAAGTAACTGTTTGAACGCTATAGCCGGTTTTTATGAGGCCTGATATGACCTCGCAGGCTTTGTAGCAAGAAATAGAGCCTGTAAGACAGAATAAAATATTTTTAGACATTATCAATTAACCTCACGCCTTCTATCCAAACGGCCGCGAGGCGTCTGGAACCATAGGATTCTACGTACTCAATTTCAATATTTTCATGTGTGAGCTCTTTTTTTATATCTTCAATAGTTTTTTTGGGCTGATTTAATATATTCGCAAAAATTTCCGCCTTTTTTATACCTTGAGTACTTAGTCTTGTGTTGCGAGAACTTAGCGCTAGGCCATTGGAATTTCGAATTGTAGGCACTCTTACAATTTTAAGATCCATAAAGAAGGCGTGCACCATTCCCTCTATTAAAGAAAGCTGCTGATAATCCTTTTCTCCAAAGTATGCATGCGTAGGTTTTATGATGTTAAATAACTTCATAACTACAGTGAGTACCCCATCAAAATGTCCTGGCCTATGGAATCCACAGAGTCTTTTGGAAAACTCTTTTTCTTCAATTTTATAAAGGTATTTATCTGGATACATTTCGTTAAACTCTGGGCAAAACAAATAATCTGTTCTGAGATGTGAGACTAAGTCTAAGTCGTTGTTTAGAGTTCTTGGATATTTTTCAAGATCCTCAGCATTGTTAAACTGTGTTGGGTTAACAAATATGCTACAAATTACAATGTCATTTTCTGCGCGAGCACGTCTTAAAAGTTCGGCGTGACCTTCATGAAGTGCTCCCATAGTGGGAACAAATCCTACGGTTTTATTTGAAAAGCTTTTTCGTAATTCTAAATATTCGGGAATTGTGTTTATAACATTTGTTCTCATGAATAGCTCTCACTCATAGAAGGGAAAATTTGATCTTTAACTTCTAAGTTGTATTGCTCTACACTTTCTTTAAAAAGCTCTCTTCCGTCTGAATAGGTTTTTAAAAATTTAGGTTTAAAGCCAGAAGTGAGGCCCAACAAATCATGTAGTACCAGAACTTGACCATCAACATTGGGACCAGCGCCTATCCCTATAACTGGAATACTGAGATGTTCAGAAATTTTTTGTGCAAGGGTGTGAGGTACGCATTCCAGGACAAGAGAGAAGCAGCCTAAATCCTCAAGTCGCTTGGATGCAGTAAAGATAAAGTCCTGTGTTTCTGGATCTTTCCCTTGAACCTTATATCCACCTAACTGGTGCACGGATTGAGGGGTTAGGCCCAGATGTCCCATAACAGGTACTCCAGATTCTACGATATTCTTAATAATATCATCATGACCCGTAAGACCTTCAATTTTGACTGAGTGTGCACCACTTTTCATGAGTTGGTCAACGGAGTTCATAGCTTCAAGAAGTCCCTTGCGAACACTTAGAAATGGCATATCGCTTACTAAAAATTTTTGAGGTGCACCGCGGGCAACTGCTTGTGTGTGTAATGCAATCATATCTGTATCTGCGTGAACAGTTGAAGGGAATCCATGCATCACTTGAGCAACGCTGTCTCCTATTAGGAGACAATCAACCTTTGTTTCGTTTAGAAAACTTGCACTCCAGTGGTCATAGCATGTGACCATTGAAATTTTCTTCTGCTCTAATTTCATTTTTGAAAAATCATGTATTGTCATCATATGTCGATCTCCTGGTACAGTTGGGGGTCATAGGCTTTTACAAAGGATTTATAAACATCAAGATAAGGATCTCCTGATAAACTTTGTAAATTCTTTTTGAGAGTCTCCGTATCTTTGCGCGCTATTGGACCGGTTAGGCTAGAGAGGTGATTAATTTTTATGTTTGTGAAAACTTGTTCTAAATAAGGAGTAACGGCTTCTGCGGGAATTTGAAGTTTAGAGAAATCTTCAAACGCTTTCTTCCAAAGCATGTTTGTGAAGTTTCCAGACAGAACACAAAGTGCGTGATAAAATGCTTTCTGGCTCGGTTCTATTTCATAATAGCTGTTCCTAAGAAGGGGAAAAATATCTTGTAGTTTTTTTTGACCTTTGATTCCAATAAAAGCAATGCGGGTATAAACATCAAGTGGAAATAGATTTTTTGAAAATGTCATGAGTGGGTGAAACTGTAGTGCGTCTGGAATGATTAAGGATCCAGAAAAATGAATGCAGCGGCTACTTTCTAAATGGTAAGTCTGAATAAACTCTTGAATTGCAGTGTCCTTGATACAGAGAAGTGTATAAGTCGTATGAGTATGAAGTTTGATGAGCTCTTGAATGGAATCTTCTCTTCTGTTCCATGTTTGTATGCGAATGTTTTGCGATTGAAAATAAAATTTAAGATGATTTGCAAGCTGACCACTGCCGACAATGAGATACGAAAAATTTTGATTTGCCATTTGGTA
>CAUJDY010000152.1 GCA_963169805.1 Bdellovibrionota bacterium
GAACAACAGTCGTAATCTGTGTCCAGCTGAAGAAGAGATTTAGAAAATCTCTTCTTTTATACCATACCTTTTTGAGATGACTCGAATAATCTCTGTGGCTGTTTCTTCAAGAGCTCTTGAAGTGACATCAAATACTGGCCATTTTTTATTTTTCTTAAAAATCTCTTCTGCATAGTGAACTTCGTCTAGAATATGTTTGAG
Source organism: Bdellovibrionota bacterium (assembly GCA_963169805.1). GTDB lineage: Bacteria > Bdellovibrionota > Bdellovibrionia > Bdellovibrionales > JAEYZS01 > CAUJDY01. The sequence continues at coordinate 202 of CAUJDY010000152.1, forward strand.
GTTAGCATACTCTGTGCTGCTATCGCCGAGTTTAGAAAGTCTGTTCTGTCTAATTTTCATAAGTTTTTGAGGATCAATTGTTAGTGCAATAATCTTTCTTTGATCCATTTCAAAAACTTCTTTTGGAATGGGCATATTAAGAACTATAGGGATGTTAACAACTTTCCATCCTTTATGACTTAAAAATATCGATAGAGGAGTTTTACTGGTGCGGCTGATTCCCACGAGTACAATATCTGCCGCATCAAGATTGCGTGTTTCTTTCCCATCATCGTGTTTGACGGTGAACTCAATGGCTTCAATTCTTTTAAAGTACTGCTCATCAACAACTCTCAGGAGTCCTGCTTGCCTAGGTTCTCCACTCATTCCGAAATACTGATCAAGCCCTCCCAGGAGTGGGCCCAAAAGATCAATAGCGGTTAGCTTGTTTTCAATAGAAAATTTCTGGATAAAAATTCGGAGTTCATTAGATACAACGGTATGAACAACAAACCCTTCATTCTGAACTGCCTCTTTTAGTATTGCCTCTGCCTGCTCTTGGCTTCTGACATTTTTGCAGCGAATAAGGCTCACATCTCGTCCTCTGTACTGAACAAGAGCTGCCTTGGTCATGATGGATGCGGTCTCACCCGTTCCATCGGAAATGATATAAATTGCACCTTTAGTTTTCACGAAACTCCTGTGATGTCTTCAACGAGGCTGATTTTGATATCCTTTTTAGAAGGCCAGTTTTTGATAAAATCTGACGAAGTTGCATCAGAGGGTAAAAAGACACGAATTGTTTCGAGGTTTAATGTTTTGATGTAGTTTTGAATATCATCGATTTGGTCTGTCAGTGATTTCTGTGTAAGTATGATAACGGCTTTGGTGGGTAAATAGCCATTTGAGGAAATCATTAAATTTTTAGGGTTAGAAAGTTTAAAATCAAATTGAATTTCTTCTTCAGTCACTATTTTTGCAATTTCGCCATCTGATTCAATGGGGTCTTTTTGATTATACTTGCAGATTTGGAAGTTGAGATACCAATCAACAAGTTTTGTCCAATAGCTTCTCTTTTTTTCAGGCATAAACCAGATTTGTGACCCCGGTTTGAGTGCATGAAATCGATGAATCTTTTGAACTGCCATGAATGATCACTCCTCAGTAAAAGGCTAACAAGAGAGTCACATGAGGTCACTATTTAAATAGATTTTGAGATTTGGTCGAGGAGTCCATTAACAAACATTCCTGAATCTTTGGCTCCAAATTTCTTAGCAATTTCAATAGCCTCGTTAATAGATACGTTCTTGGGGACATCCAGAACAGAGTGAGTCATTTCATAAACGGCTATTCTTAAAATATTACGATCGACGTGAGACATTCGATCAAGCTTCCAGTTTGTAGAAAACTTCTGTATGAGGGTATCAATTTCAGATTGGTGTTTGGTAATTCCTTGGATTAACGAGAGGGCGTAATCATAAACTTCTCTATCTGTGCCCATTTGATCTTTGAAACTATCTAGGCAGAGCCTTGGATCTGCGTTAAGGCTAAACTCAGTTTGGAAGAGAATCTGGAGGGCTACTTCTCTCGACCTGCGCCGATTGGATGCTGGGGACGGTTTCAGTTTCTGTTCTCGCATTTTCAAAGACCTTTTCAATACTTTGTTTGATATTCAAAGTTTTCGACACCGGTTGACCGTGCAGTGTTTCTACAAACTCATTTATATCTTTAAATGTTCTATAGACACTTGCAAATCGCACATACGCGACGTCATCTACGTTTTTAAGCTCATCCATCACAACTTGTCCAATGGTTTGTGAAGATATGTTTTTTTGAGGGTATTCCAAGACCCACTGGCTAATTTTTTCAACGAGAAAGTCAATTTGGGTCATCGGAACTGGGCGCTTTTGGCAGGCCATTTGAATGCCATTGGCAATTTTAGTTTTCATAAACGTCTCTTGTGTTCCATCCTTTTTTTGAACAGTTGGGTAATTTAGAACAAGAGATTCTTGCGTTGTAAATCGGTTACGACACTTTAAGCATTCACGTCGTCTTCGAATGATCTCTCCTTGCTTTTGAATTCGCGTATCTAAGACTCGATCCTCATCATGACCACACGCTGGACATCTCATTTTACCCCCTGGCCCCTCTGAAACAGTGTAAATACTAAAAAAAACATACAAATAGGGTCAAGAAGTTCCTCAACAAATTTTATAACTTCTTGAAAAACGTCGTAAAAAAAGCGATCTTTAACACTATGATTAATAAAGAAGCGAATCAAAATATGTATATTTCTATTAAAGTAATTGCACTTTTTGTGATTATGTTCCTTGGCCTTAGTGTTTATGGACAAAAAGTTGAAATACAAGATGTGAACAAGTCTCAAGAAGTTTCAGAGCCAGATGCCTTTGATCAGAAACCAAAAACAGGTAAGGGTGCTGCGCAAAAGTATTTTGCGCCGGATGCAAACGCTACGACTGAAGAATCAACAAGCTCTAAAGAACATTACCTGATGCTAGGGCTTTCTTTTTATTTTGATAGTGATGCATACAGATGGGGGCCGAGTCATTACGAAGATCCCTCTGAGTGGTCTTTGGGAGTTACATACCGCTTTGGGGAGTGGCTCAATTCAACTGATTTTTTGGTCCGCGTAGAGTATCAATTTTTTGATTTAGATGGAAATGAAAACCCACAGAAACTAAGCTTTGTACCTCTTATTATTTTTCCAGATGCTCGCAGCGAATTCCCTCTCTATTTTGGGTTGGGGGCGGGATTAGGTTTGTTTACAAAACAAATCAATGATGAGTCTCATTTAAGTTTAGACTATCAAATATTTCTGGGGTTGCGATTTTTTGATTTATTGCAAAATACAGGATTTTTCGTAGAATCCGGTCTTAAAAACCATTTTCACTTGCTAAGCAGCGGGCAGCTTAATTCTGTCTACTTAAGCTTTGGAAGTGTTTTCACGTTTTGAATTTTAGGTAACAATTGAAAACACAAAAAGTTCATGCGCATTTAGTCGACTCTGTCGTTGAAGCATTAAACTCCATATTCATTGATGGATATTACGCGGATAAAGTGATTGAACGATCCTTTAAGTTACACCCTAAGTGGGGAGGACGGGATCGACGCTTTTTTGCTGAAAGTGTGTATGAGATTGTTCGCTGGAAGCGACTTTTATATTTTTGTATAGATCAGAAAGAAGAGTCCTTAAATAGTAAAACATTTAAAAACTTGTTTGCGGCTTGGTGGGTAATCTCTCATAAGGAGTTACCAGAAAAAATGAATTTTCAAGGAATTCATGTTGATCGTATTTTAGATAGATATCAAAAATCACAAAGTCATACAGCGGTCAGAGAATCTATTCCTGATTGGATTTATGATTTAGGGAAATCACAACTTGGGGAGCAGTGGGAGCGTGAGTTGTCTGCTCTTAATCAAAAAGCACCCGTTGTTTTGAGGGCTAATACTCTGCTGATATCTCGGGACGAATTAAAGGAGCGACTCAGTAAAGAGGACGTTATTTGCCGTATTGAAGAAAACGCTCAAGACGCTCTGGTGTTAATTGAAAGAAAGAATGTATTTGCAACCGAGTGTTTTAAAAAAGGCTTTTTTGAGGTTCAAGATGCGTCTTCACAGTTGGTTGCTTCATTTATGAAATTGCAGCCCGGCTTAAGAGTTATCGATGCCTGTGCAGGAGCGGGTGGAAAATCTTTGCATATTGCAGCATTGCTAAAAAATAAAGGCAAAGTAATATCAATGGACGTAGAAGAGAGAAAGCTTTTAGAGCTCAAAAAGCGTGCGGCACGTGCAAAGGTCGATGTCATTGAGACGAAGCTCATTGAGGGGACAAAAACGATTAAGCGCCTGGAGGATAGTGCAGATCGAGTGCTGCTTGATGTTCCTTGCAGCGGGTTAGGCGTTTTAAAAAGAAATCCAGATAGCAAATGGAAGTTTACGCAAGAGAAGTATAAGACTCTATTGCAGATACAAAAAGATATTTTGGGGCATTATTCTAAGATGACAAAAAAAGGTGGATATCTTGTTTATTCAACATGTAGCCTCTTGCCATCCGAAAATAGAGAACAGATTGATTGGTTTCTAGGTCAAAATCCTCTGCAGTGGGAGCTTGAGGAGCAAAAGGAAATATACCCCTCAATTTTTGGTTATGATGGTTTTTTTATGGCACGCTTAAAAAGACTTTAGTTTTTTAAACAAAAAATATCTTATTAAGATTCAAAAAACTTTTAATTATGAATTTCATAAAAAATCAGCTAAGAATTTCTTCATCTAATAATAGGGGGATTTATGAGAGGGTTATTAATTGTCGGATCTATTTTACTGATTCAAATTATCGCATCTGCATCTAAGGCATCTCAGCCATTAAAGCAGTCTAATTGGCTATGTCAAAAACAAGAAGAAGAAGTTATTATGTACTCAATAGCAGTTGGTGAAGAGGGAAGTCCCACCTCCCTAGAAATTACAGTCAATGGCACTGTTAGTAAAGACTACACTTATCCTTGTGAGTTTGACCAAGCTTATGCAAAAGAAGGTGTTCCTGTTTTGAGATGCTATTTTGAACAAAAAATTTCTGGAGATGATGGTCGTGCTGCAGGCACATACAGGTATAATTTTATGACACTTATGTTAAGTGATATCAATCCGTCGTCATCACTTTTATACGAAGGAAGCCAAGCCACTGCTCTCGAATTAGGCTTTGAGTTAAAGTGTGATACAGACCATGCTATAAAAGAGCCTAAAATTGAGGGGTAGAAAAAAAAGCAAGATATCTTGCCTGTAGCAAGTCGGTTAGTTAAAATCTGAACATGGCTTCATTACCTGATTGTTTAGAAAAATACATTCATAGAGATGGGTCAATTCGCGCAACGGCCGTCATTGCAACTCAAGCAGTTGAAGAAATGCGGCTGACCCTGACTTCATACGAGATTGCAACTGTTCTGGTCGGCCGTTCAATGGTTGGAGCGCTCCTGATGGCCGCGCATCTCAAAAAGGGAGATAATGTTGCTGTTTATATGCGCGGAAATGGACCTCTTGCTGTGACATACGCAGAGGGTGATCACGATGGTTCAACGCGTGGATACACTCCAAATCCCCACGTTCAGCTACCTTTAAAGAATAATAAATTAGATGTAGAAGGTGCGATAGGTATTGGTATTCTAGATGTTGTACGCGGATCTCAGCACACGGACCAAATTCATAAAGGAACTGTAGAGCTAGTATCTGGGCAAGTTGGAGATGATATTGCTTACTATCTTTTTCAGAGCCAGCAAATACCCTCTGTTGTCGCATTAAGTGTAGAGCTCAACAAAGATGGATCCGTTAAGGCTGCAGGTGGAGTTCTGATTGAACTTATGCCTGGGGCGGATGAAAAGATCATAGAAAGTATTGAAACAAAAATGAAGTCTATGAAAAATTTGGGAGAGCTTATTTATTCTGGAGCAAATCCTCTAGAACTTCTATCTCAGTTTATGGATCCTCAAGATTTAGCCAAGATTCATAGCCAGACCAACATTAAGTACCAGTGTAGATGTTCGAAGGAGAGAGTTGTTCGTGCTCTTCTGCTACTTGGACATGAGGAGTTGCAAGATATGTTAAATTCGAATGAAACAAAGCAGCTTATAACATGTGATTTTTGTGGTCGTAAGTATGAGTTAGAGGCTTCGGAAATTGAAGATTTGAGGAAGCAAGCATTTAAAGCATCTTTGAATTAGATTAATTGGAGACTCAGGATGAGTCTGTAAAGGTGAGGGATAGCCATGAGTCGCGAACTAGTATCGAAAGCTGTACGCTTGCTTCGAGCAACATCGGTTAAAGTTGTTCAGAATTGGAAATTCCTTTTTGCATTTTTCATAATTCTTATTTTTTTAAATTTCTTTTTTTTACAGACGAATCTTCGCGAAATGGATCTCGCTATATCACAAGACCCCATACTCAAAGCTTATAAGGTTGAGGGGCAGGCTTTCTATCAGAGAGCTGACTCAAAAAAATGGTATATCTTAAGTGGGGAAGAACAAATCTCATCGGGTCTACAGATCCAAACCTATGATGACTCTAGAATGATACTTCTTTTTATAAACAATCCAAGTCGTTTGGAAATTGCTGAGAATAGTTTGTTTTCTATTTCTGAAACAGAAAAAGAAATCATTATCGATTTTAAGAAGGGTGAGCTTTTTGTGAATTCACAAAAAAATTTTTCTGATAAAAAAATTATTCTTAAAGTAGGGCTCAAGTTTTTTGTTTTGGAAAGTACTGATGTTTTTGTTAGAGGATATTCTGCCGGTGGCTTCGAAATTCAAGTCGATTATGGGAAGCTAACAATGCAGCAAGATGAAAAAGTAAGTACGTTTACTAAGGGGCAAGTGATTGTGTTCAAAAACAGTCGGGATTATACTGTTCAGGAGTCAGATGTCCAATTTTCAACTCCTTTCAATTTTGATAGATATTTTGTTGAAGCATCTGATGTAGTCGATGTTCGCTTTGCATGGACGGCGCCCCAGCGACTTAGCTATGCACAAATCTATATTGGTGAAAAACCAAGTGAGATGAAGCCTTTTTACTCAAAGCCTACTCGGTTGGTAAAGTCTGAATTTTTACTATCTCTTGGGAAGGGAACATATTACTGGAGATTGGCTTTGTATGATGATCCCAAAAAGGCGGCAGTTACTGTGACAAAATTACAGAAGTTTTTTGTAGAGCCACTGATCCGAATTCAGCCAATATATCCAGAAGCAAACTCAGAGTTACCGATGCTTTCTGATAAAACAAATGTGCAGTTTCAGTGGGATAACCCATCTCAACTGGAAAAAGTTTTTATTGAAGTTGCTGAAGATAAAAACTTTTCTAAGTTAGTCATTCATGAGGCTATTTTAAATAAAAACTATTTTTTTTCTGATTTTAATTCTGAGGGAGAATTTTACTGGAGAGTTAATGGGTTTCCGTTCAAGAGTGCAGAGTTGATGACAGGCGTTGCGCGAAAGTTTAAGATATCAAAAAATCCTAAAAAAAATCCCATTCAAATTATTTTTCCTAGTCAAGGAGTGACTTTAACTCAGAACATGCTTAAAAATTCTGATGTTGTTTTGGAATGGAATTCGAGTATTAAGGTGAATCGTTTTAAGGTAACTGTAGAAGGACCGAAAGAAAGAAAAAGTAAATCTAAAACCTTTGAGTATTCAGTAGAAGGACATCAATTAAAAGTGAATCAACTAGAGTCGGGAACTTATAGCTGGTCTGTTCAAGCCTTAGGTGGAGCAAAATCTGAGGTTGCAGAGTTCAAGGTTATTAAGACTCAGGAAATAGATCTTATGCAAGGGAGTAATGGTAAAACACTTGTTTGGGATAAAGCTCCGAAAGGCTTTGAATCCTATAGATTAGATGTATTGCGTGTTGGTTCTGAAAACTCTCTCAATCTATTTTTTAGTAATAAGAAGGGCAGCAAACAATCGTTTCAACTTAAAAAGGAATCCTTTGATATGGCTCGTTTTTCAGAGGGGATTTATGTTTTTAAGGTATATGCTTTGGATTCAAAGAAAAAAATTATAGCAGATTCAAATATTCGATTCGTGAAAATAGACTAACGACGACGATGTGAGTCCTTCAGTTCAGAAAGAGATTCCTCAATTTCTGAAAATTCATCTTTAATTTCTGTGTCGAATTTTTTTGTGTAATTCTCGTTTGAGAACTCATGAAGTGTTTGTTTAACTTCCTGTATACGTCCCTTAAATCGTCTTTTAAGTACTCTAAAGGCGAGGTAAGCGCTGACAAGTAATCCGCTAAAATTAAAAAATAAAATTTGAGTGAACGCTGCGGAGTAAGGATTCTCCGAGGACTCCAAAATTTGAACAACCGACACACTCTTTAATATTTTTTTTGTGATAGAGATGGATTTTTCTAACTGTAATTGGGAAATATCATGAATGAGCTGAGTGTGGGGTGTAGAGTTTGTGATGTAAAGAGTGTGATTAGGAGTATAATTAGTTAGTAAAAAATTTCCTTTTGGATCGAAAAGAGAAAGTGGGCAAGCCGGGTTTGAGTCCAATATAGAGCGTATCTGATCGCTCATTACACTAATGCGTACGAGGTGCGGAGAGTTTATTTTAAGATGATTTGAAGATTCTATGACCAACATTTTTTGATCAACTAAGATACTTTCTTGTAGTGATATTTGAGAGGCATCTGGGTGAGGGCCAGACAGGCGTTGCTCAAACTTAATGTACTCACTTGGGGATATGTTGTAGAGATCTAATAAAACTGAATTTACCTGGAAGTTTTTTAAAACCCATTCTGTACCATTGTGTTCATAAAATGAAACTCCGATCCATTTGGAGTCAAAAAAAGAATTCCTTTGTGAGTATACCCAAACGCCTGCGTTATTGATATTCTCAAGAAAGAATTGCTTGAGAATATATGATTTGTCCTCAAGATGCTGTACGCACTGTGCTTGTTTTTCTTGCAAAGATCGAGTTGGTAAATAGTAGAAGCCCAAGAAAAAAATAGTGCATAATCCAATTATGAGTTGGATTCCAATAAGGGTTGCAAAATATGTCAGAAATTTATTCTTTTTAAAATACACCATTACCTTCACTTATCGACGTAATAAGAAAAAGATTTGAGATTAAAAAAGGATGGGAGGGGTTCTCTTACCCCGACCCCCAAAGCATGGACTTTTGTGATGTGACTGTGTTGCTCTCTTGGACTCCGCGATCGCGGAAGGAGCAAGCGATACATATCCATAGAGCAAGGCCTATGCCAGAGTCGAGATTTCAGGACAATTGCCTAGAATGAATTAGAGAGAGTTGTGAGTTATAAGCTAGTGTCTCTATGACACTTGCTTTTCTAGAATCATGGAATTTTGTAAAAATCAAAACTCAAATATGTCACCACTATTGAGAGAATTTATTTTTTGAATAAAAAAATATAATCTTATTTTTTTGAATATTAAAAATGAATGGATTAGGTTTCATAAAAATATCCAGAAGTTCTTTCAAAAGCAGAGACTAAAAATGTCGCTTCCTAAGGTCACTTGAAAAAATCTGTGACGATTTCTGTACTTTTTGAGCAAGACGCTGTTTAGAGTTTAGACACTATTTTTTTGAAGTCATATTAAGGGGTTACTGTCGTTCGTTTAAGCCTAAAGATGTAGGATTCAATTCTCATTATCTAAAAAGTGATAAGTTTGTTAAAGTGTTGCCTAAAAACATGAGTATTTACATATAGTTAGAGTTTGATCGAAGCAAGTGAAGTGGATTGAATATTGGAATGCATAAGGGTATATGAAGCCCTTTCGTATTTTATCAGTATTATGTATTTTGGCTTTTGCAGCGGTTTCCTTCGTTGCTTGTCAGCCTAAAATGAAACCAGAAGAGGATTGCAATTTTGTAATGAGTTCTCAAGTTCAGAGGGTTTCTTGGAAGAGAACAGTTCCGATTACGCTTTATATTCACTCCTCTGTTCCTGCAGAGTACCGTGAATCCATACGAATGGCAGCAACTCAGTGGAATTTTAAAATGAATAAGCCTTTTTTTATGATTCAAGATGGTCTTGAATCTCTGCCGTCTGAATCTACTAAAGATGGTCTAAATGTCATTTATTGGAAGACTCAGTGGGAAGATAGTAAAAGAAATGAACAGGCCAGAACCACTATTCACTGGCGCGGAGACCATATTACTGAGGCTGATATGAATATAAATGCCGAAGACAATATCTTTGCTGCTTTCGGTGAGATTGCTCCCGGTAAAGTTGATTTTATGAGTCTTATAGTTCATGAATTGGGTCATGTTTTAGGTTTGCAGCATATCCAAGGGCAAGAAAGTGTTATGAATCCAACGTTGGCGCAGAACACTGAAAGAGTTAGTCCCTATCAAGTAGATCTTAACTCCTTGAAATGTGAGTATAATTTATGATGAACCCAAAGTGGAACCAAGTTTTAACATTTATGGAAACAAATAATGATTTTGGCCTCTTGTGGAATTTTAAAAAAAAGATAAACTTAATACATAAGTCGAGTTTCTCGCATCTTGAAAACACATCAACGCGACTCTTATGTAAAAAATGAAAGGACTCAAATGACAATTCGTTTGGAAAAAAATAAAGGTCTTTTTTCTAAGTTGCAGTCGTTTGCATTTTTACCTCTTTCAATTAAAAACATTGAGGATAAAGCTCATTTTGATGTGGAATCTCAAGAGATTCTCTCTCGCCTTAAAGGCAATATTCAACGTCTCAGCGAAGCTAATATGAAAATGGAATTCATGTTAGACGAAATCCAATCTGTCATTCGTAAAAGATTTTAAGCTTTAGGTACGATAACTTTCAAAAGTCCGTTGTGGTATGTTTTGACGACAGACTTTTCTTTGATCGCTTTGGTTATAGGTAGCTCTTCTCGAATTGTTTCATATTTATTTGTAGAAATCTTTGTTCCGTCTTGCTGGACTTCATCTATCCAAGAGCGCGAACCACTAACAATCAATCTATCTCTTTGTACTGAGACATTAAAATTTTTAACTTCATGTTCGGGGACCTCAGCGATTATTGTGTAGGCCGAATCATCTTCCAAAAACTTGGCGTTTAACTTAGTGATAGAGTAAAATGGATCTTCTTTTTTATCTGTATACTTTTCAAGAAGTTTCATGTTCTTTGTTTTTTCTGCATCGAGCTCTCTTGTAAAGACACTTCTTTGGTTATCTAGGGCTTGTTTGTATCGTTCATCGTTGATTGTATACTTAGTATGAAATTCATCTTTTTGATCAACGATAGCCTTATCATAGGCTTTTTTATGGCGCTCAGTTTCGATCATATGATTTTTCTTTAATTCTTCCTTGTGAGTTTCATGTCGAGTTACGAGTTCACCTAGCTCTTCTTTCTGAGCACCCTTCTGCTTTTCGCGTGCTTGATTATGTCTTAAATTTTCTTCTGCGACTGCTTTATCGCCTTTTAGATGCGTCTCTTGAATTTGCTTTGTATAGTCTTCTTTGAGTTTACGAGTCTGTCCATCAAAGACTTGTCTTTGATTCTCTAAAGCCTTTTGATTTTGTGACTGGTTTTCTCCTACTTTTTTGATATTTTCTTCTCTTATATTTTTATAATTCTTGGAATATTCCTGTTGGATTCGCGAAAGCTCCTTTTGGGAGGAATCTTGCTCATTTTCTACACGTTGTTTGCTGGTCTCCTGAATTCTTTGAATTTCTTTTTGTCCTTTGTCTTTTTCTTGGGCAGTACGCTCAGCATAGAAGTTATTAACTTGTGAGAGCTGTTCTTTATTTTGTGTTTGTATTTTTTGTAAATTTTGTCTGTTGTCATCAAGAATTTTTTTGGTTTCTTCTTGAGCTTCTTGCTGAGTCTTTCTTACTTCTGTTTGTGATTTGGTGTTGATGATTTTGCTTCTCTCAGCTGCTCGCTCTTGTTCATTTGTTATTTCCTCATTATTTTTATCGCGGAGATATTTCATTTGTTGTGAGTAACGTTTGAGTTCTTGTGCTGAGGCCTTGTCGTTTTGTTCTTTTAAAGACTTGATTGTATTGTATTCTTCTTTTTGAGCTTCTGAGATATTTTCACTTTTTCTTCTTAATACTTCTTTGAGTTGTTGTTCTCTTTCGAGAGCTTCTTTTCTAAGATGAGTGACTTTTGAGTCGTTACTTTTTCGTATATGATTAACAGCAGCCTCTCCTGTTTCTTGCTCCTGAGCCTTTTTTTCCTTATATTTTTCTTTTATTTCTTTAACACGATCTTCTTCAGACTGAATGATTTGTTCTCGCTGTTTAGCGTAGTGCTGAGAAATACTGCTGTCAGATCCTTTAACTGAACTCATGGGCCTCCTGCCACATGCATTATTTTAGCATAAATTTAGAGCTGAGAAGGATGATTATTCTTGAGAGGCTGGTTGTCTAGCTTGTTCTATGCTTGGGTCCAGACGTGGGTTTGGGCACGTTTTTTTATTTGCGGTGGATCCATAGCACATCCATGTTTCTCGGTAGAGTACAACTTCTTGAGATTTGACTGGATAATAGTCTGTGTACTGTAGGGGATCTAAAGTGGAAATAACTACTTTTTCAGAGTTATCTTGAGTGTTACGAATCACAAGCTCGAAAACTCGATACTCTGCAAAGCTTAAATTTAAAAATAAGAAGAACAAAATCATGATAATACATCGGAAGATTTTTAATTTAAATAAGAGGCTTATTTGAATTAGAATGTAAATGTATATTTTGGCTTAAGAGGATCGCATTTTGGATTTTTTCCAAATTGTGTTGAAAGTGTTTCGGAGCAGGATTTTGATTCTACTCGTGTTCCTTCTATTTCTATGGATTCTTCATTCAACTGGTAGTTGGAAATCACTTGAGCGTGTGTAATGTCATAATTCATGAGTCCTTTAAGCTGGCTTCGGAATGGAATTTTATATTTTACGTCTTTTGGTTGCGTGATTTTACCTGAGTATTCAACTAAAATGCACTTGCCTTTTCCACATTCTGTGATGTCTTTTAAGAGAAGAACAATGTCTAGTTTAAGTTCAGAAAGACTTTCATCGCTGATCCATGTGTACTCATAATTCCAGGTTTCTCCAGTAGAGAGGGTTCGATTTGGAAGTGGTAGTTGCGGGATAAAATACAGACTTCCTCCAGGATAATTGCCGGCTTTTAAAATGGAACTATCTTTATTGATAATATAATCGATAGTTTCTCCAGGCTCAGGGTATCCCATAGAGGCTAGTGAAATGGGGCCGTCTTTTGACAGAGTTTTAACAGTCGTAAAAAAACTAGAATCATCTCTGGGCTTTATTTCCGTTACGAACTTAAAGTCTACGGATTCAATTTGCTCATGAATAATTTGATTGTTACTAAAAGTTTTCGTGTTTGATGAAGAGAAAGAAAGATGTTCTTCGATATTGGTTATTCCATCCAGCTTGAGAGGAATTGATTTTCCAGAGGCAGTTGGCGGGTATGGCAGAATAACTGTTGTGAGAGTTGAAGTTGAGCAACCAGATATTACGCTTGATACTATAAAAACGACAATTGTGAGTAAAATAAACATCTTCATTGCTCAAATTTAAACTATTTCAATTAAAAAACAAATGATTGATTCTTGTTGGCATAGTCTTGCAACTAGAAGTAGATATGATTTCTATGAAAATTTGGGGTTGTCTCATTCTGATACTCTCTTTAACTTCCTGTGGTGATGTACCTCAGGATTTTTGCCAGGCTAATATTGTTCAGAATGGCCTAGAATTGCGTGGAGCATTTGTGCGTGGGTCTAACCTCAAGTATAGCTTTGAGGTCTGTAAGGCGCCGGATAGTTTGCGTAACGTAAGATTTTCTGTTTATGGCGCCTTGAATGAGGGACAAATTGGAAGTCTAAATTTGAACACATCTGTTAGGCTCGCTAACGTAGAGGGAGGTCTTCAAACTGGAGATACTTTTGAAGTAGTCTTCCATTCAGGCTCTGGCGACACGTGGTTTGTCATATATCAGGATAGCGGGTTTATCTTGGATGACACTGTTGAGATTATTCGAGGAAACTTGCTTCGACTTGAATAGATGTTTTCTAAAGATTCGAGTTATTGAATAATTCTAACTTTTGTAATCTTAGATCACCTATTCATATCCATCTTCTCTTTCCGACTTCGAACATCCTCGAATGCTAAAATTATCATCTTATATGCTTATAAAACATGCTAGCGAGGGCAACGAAACCCTTTAGGGTTGAGTGCAAGGATGGCCCAAGCTTATGGTCGCCAAGGAAGGCGACTGCATTATTATAAGCATATAAGATGATAATTTTAGGATTCTGCGGAACTTGTCTGGAAAGAGAGAGGGATATGAATAGGTGATCAAATAACTAAAAGACAATATGGTATATCGCATTCGAATTTTTAGAAAAAATATTTAGTGGCTCTCTTCTCGGGAGTAAGACATCGTATCAAGAGATTCTCCTTGTTTGTAACGGTCCACAAGGTTGTGATCTCGCGTTGGAAAGGAAAAAAGTAAATACTGGCTCTCAGAGGCTTCGTCTTCCACAGTGACAACAATATATTTTGCATCGCCACTTTCTTCTGGGAGTGATTTAATGAAAGACACAAGGACACGTCCCTCCGTATCTATTTTTCTCCAAATCTCTTCAGGCTCTTCAATTGTCTCTTCACGGTAGTGTAGGTAATCAGGAAAATCTTTTACTGGAATATCGGATGACGTACGTAATGTGAGCATAGCATTGTAAAGGCCAACAGCTAGTTCATTACCTTCAGTCAAAGCATCCACAGCCTCTTCATCACTTTGAATTTCTTGGAGGTTGCGATCATAAATCTTTTTACCTCTTTGGTATTTTTTTATAATACTCAGATCGTTTGTTGCAAAATGAACAAAAACAAACTTGGGCATATTATCGACAAAATAAGTAAGTGCAATGTAGTAGTAGTTATTTTCTTCATCTTCGGTTTCGTAGTAGCCAATAAATGTACCGAGCGGAATTCCCTCAAGATGATTTTCGTCAAGCCAAACTTCATCAGGTTCCTGTAAAAGTTCAGAGAGATTTTCTTGCGTATTGACGAGTTCGTCACTTCCTGTATCTTTTTCTGGGCGAGAGTTTCTGTACTCTTCATCCAAAATTTGGATTTCTTTGGCAAAGTGTTGGTAGACTTCATCTTCAGTCTTGAAAACAAGACCTCGACTTTCATCTATGATGATGGTCTGCTCTGGCGCATTATTTTCATTTTTAGGTTTTTTCTTTTTGCCAGCCACGCAACTCCGTTCGTAGTCAAAATGTGAATCAAATTATCTTCACACATCAGAAAATATTTTAATATATTCATGAGTTTACACAAACTGTTTTATTTTTAATTTCATGGTGATTTCATTTTCCCTCTGTGATGCTTAACGACTAGTCACGTCATACTCATCTAAAAAATGTTGCCAACTCAAGATATAGACTTTGAAATCATAGTAAGGGGACAAGTTCACATAATGTGAACTTAGGTTTGTACGGGTGTTTGTACTCAGGTCACAGTAGTGCACTTGTAAATTCTAACGGGGGGTTTGGCCTTGCAAGGACGCAACGTCATTCAAATTGGGGCAGATAAGTTGCAAGAGATTGAATATCTCTTATCACAGTCCGTTCAAGGACTTCATCATTTATTCGATAATGATATGATTGCGAAAATTTTGAGTACTCCAACTGAAGATATCGATTTCTTCAATATGGATAATATCAAAAAGGTGCAAGGCATATTGAGTGATTTCATCGCTCAGAAAACTATGATCGATAAGCAACGATTTTTAAAAAATCTTGATAAAAAAAGTTACGAGTTGCTTGTTCGTACGTACTTTAATATCGTGGACAATGCGGTTTTAGAGGCATCAAAGTTTAAGCACTAAAAGCTAAGCACTCATTCAATAACTCTGAAGTCGTAATGGCTTATTTAGAAAGTACCAGATGCTGGGCAGTAGGAGCGAGGTATACATTAGTAAGTATCTGAGCGACGAACTAACAAAGCAGATGGCGCTTTCTAAACAAGCCTTAAGGAGTTTTCAATGAAATTATATTTCAGTAGGGGAGCGTGTGCTCTTGGGCCTCAGATTATTCTAAATGAGTTAGGTCTAAAGTTTGATTTGGAATCAGTAAATTTAAGGGATAAAAGGACTAAATCGGGTGCTGATTTTTATCAGATAAATTCCAAAGGTTATGTCCCTGCGCTTGTGTTGGATGACGGAGATTTACTCACAGAAGCAAACGTGATCTTGCAATACTTGGCAGATACTCATGCTCAAGGCACTTTATTTCCAAAGCCATTAACTCGTGAAAGATATCATGCGCAAGAGTGGTTGAACTTTATTGCGACTGAATTGCATAAAGGATTTGGCCCCTTGTTTGGAGCTGATAGATTATTATCTGATGAGGCTGCAAAAACTGAGCTCAAAGAAAAAGCGAAGTCTATGCTTGTGAAAAAATTTGAACTTGTAAATGAACAGCTGAAGACGCGTGAGTACTTGCTCGGTGATTTTTCAGTTTGTGATGCTTACTTGTTCAATATAGCAACGTGGACGAAGTTTACTGGTGTTGATATTTCAAAGCTCACTCATTTAATGAAGTATATGGAAAGAATGTCGGCTCGTGCCTCTGTGCAAACGGCTATTATGCGTGAGAAAGAATTAACTTAGCCGGCTTATTCTTAGGCAGTTGAGTATCTGACCTTACGGATTTGATATGGAATGATGCCTAAAGATTCCAGGTGATTCATCAAAACATAATCTCGGGCTACAAAATATCCCTTGTAGCTTTCTACAATTCTAGAAAAAGCTCGTTGATCCCAAAATGAAGTTGTTTTTTTGCTCTCATTTGGAGGGTTCATCGAGCTGTGCTTGATGTCTTTATGTCCTTTGTGTTTATTTTGGATATAACGTGGTAGTAATGCGCTCAATGTTCGTATGAAATTTTTAATATCATTTCTATTCCGTCCTCGAATAAGTAAATGAAGGTGATTTCCGTTATTAGAAAATTCTAGGATTTGAATATGGAATATCTGCGCAGATTTCTTTAGTATACTTTTCACCGTATTTTGATTTTTTGGAAATAGAAAAGATAGTGATCCCTTGGCTATAGAAGATTTTAATACAATATGCATAGGGAGCTTGGATGAAATTGGCCGTGCAGATTTGGCGTGAGAATTTTTAAGAAAAGACCCTCCAAAGAAAGTTTTTCGTTTAGGTATTTTATCAAATAAAAGTTGCTTCATCTATCTGTAGATATACTTAAATTAGGTATTTTAGTCAAGATAAAGTAGCGATATTAATTGAAAGTATAAAAATAATGAGCTTCTTATCGCAAAATAATGATTAAAAAGCGCAAGAGATAGATTTAAGTTCTTTGTAAGGTGAGTATTTGCGAGGAAAGTCCAAGTTGAAGTTTGGAAAGCGAATGTATATGCCTAGCAACAAAAGTCTAGTTTTAATCAGATCTGATCTGATCTGATCTGATTGATTCTATTGTAAATTAAAAATATAGTTTATGCAGGTTTAGAGGGGGGTCTATGAAGAAACAGTATATTTTTGTATTTTTAGCGCTTGGCGTATGCTTTGTGTTATTTCAGAATTTTGGATACTGGAGACGTCCAAACCCTAGGCCTACTCCTGTAAACCCACAGCAACCGACTTTGCCTCCTACTCAACCTCCAGGTACTTCTGCGCAAGTAAGAGTCTATGGGTATGAAGGTGATGTAAATGGATATTCTCAGAGTCCTAGCAGATATATTGATACAGAAATATCAGCTATAAATCATGCATTATCTTATTGTCAGAATAATTTTAAAAAAGGTACTTTTTTTGATCAAGCTATTTATTTTAATGCCAACGTCACTGTAGTGAATATTTCGAATTCAAGAGGAGACTCAATAGATACGCTCTGTCATATCCTCAAGCGGATGAATCTATAATAAAGATAGATGTCGATTTTTTCGATGAGAGGAAGATGTAATGTTTAAGAAACAATATATATTTGCGTTTTTAGCTTTGGGTGTATGTATCGTATTATTTCAGAATTTTGGAAACTGGCGACGCGCAAATCCTAGGTCGACTCCTGTAAATCCGCAGCCCACAAATCCAACACAGCCAACTTTACCGCCCTCTCAACCTCCAGGTACGTCTGCACAAGTAAGAGTCTATGGATATGCGAGTGATGGAGAAGTTTACATGTTAGATGTAAATAAACAGATTCTTTTAGAAAGATCCGTTCTGAACGATACACTTTCTTACTGTAGTAATCACTTTAAACAAGGAACGTTTATTCATAGATTGAGCAGTAATAATGCCAACGTAACAATAGTCAATGTTGCGAATTCAAAAGGAGAGTCCATAGAGACACTTTGCCACATTCTCCAATACGAAACGCGATAAGGCTTCTGCTAATTTTTTCAGGCTAGCTCAATACTGCAAAAGTAACTCCGTCATCATTTCCACCGACGGAGCCGGCCTTCCATTTTTGGATGTAAACGCTTCGTGATAAATAATTGCGAATCGATTTCTTGAGGACTTCTGTTCCGTGTCCATGAATAATTTTTATTTGATCAACCTGATCCTGAAGTGCTTTATCGAGTACTTTTTCAAGCTCATCAATCGCCTGATCAGTTGTCATTCCGCGAAGATCAACTTCAACTTCGTCTTGGGGTAACTGCTGCATTGAGAGTTTTTGTGGAACAGGAATCTGCGCCATAGCGCTTTGAGATGATCGAATGTCCTTCCAGTGTACTTGGAGTCTCATGGAGCGTGATAAAACAGTCACGTCTCCTTTTGCATTTGGTAAACCTTGAATAATCCCATCTTGTCCTAACGTTACTATATACGCGCTACTGCCTGGTGGAAATTGCTTCTGAAAATCTTCAATAGTAAGAACTGATTTTGCCGCCCCAGTTGATTTAATAACCTCTGGAAACTGAGTCTTAATTTTTGAAACGTTTGGATTACTTCTGAATTCTTCAATCAATTTTTCTAGCTTTTTTTCTGCTCGCTCCACAGCTTTCTCAAGATAGACTTTCTTTTCAATTTCAAATTTTTTTAAAAGATCTTTATATTTGTTCTTATTCATCTCCATGAGCTGAGTTTCTGTTTTGAGCTTCTCTGATAAAACTGCAACTTGCTCTTTGTAAGCTTCCAGTTCATCTAGGTTCTCTTCTCTTGTTCTGCTTTCTTGTGATAGAAAACTCATGGCCTTTGAGATCACACTTTCTGGAACTCCGGCTGATTTTGCTGTTTTGAGTGCAAAGGATCGACCATGAATTCCCATAAAAAGTTTATATGTGGGCTTTTCGTGAAACTCCATGCTTCCACAGATAATAGGGCTTTCTTGTGGCCAAATTTGCTTGAGCGGTCCTAAGTGAGAAGTAATAACTGCGTAAACGCCCTGAGCTGCGTAGTGTTCAATGAAGCTTCGTGCAATAGCTGCTCCTTCTTCTGGATCTGTAGATCCACAGATTTCATCAATCAAAATTAAATCATGAGGGCCGGTAGCTTCTAAAGCCTTTGATAAAACCTTCAGGTGGGCAGCAAAGGTGGACATATGTTCACCAACACTTTGAGTATCACCAATTCCAATAACAATATTCTTGAAGAAAGGTATTTGTGATGTGCTAAAAGCTGGAAGTGGTAATCCACACCGTGCCATTTGAGCGGCAAGTCCAATGGCTTTTAGTAAGACAGTCTTTCCTCCTGCATTTGGGCCAGAAAGAATGAGGATGCGCTTGCCCGGTTCAAATTCAACCGTATTAGAGACGATTGATCGCACCGATTGAAAAGAAAGAAGGGGGTGACGAAGTTCTTCAAGTCTCAAGTGAGTCTCTGAAAACTCAAAAGTTGAACCTTGAATTTTCAAACAGAATTGAGCCTGTGCTAACCGTACATCTGCTTCCAAAAGTGTGCTCTGAGCAATTTCAATTGGATCAGAAAAACCACTTACATAATGAGTTAGTTGCACGAGTAAGCGCTCGATTTCTTTTTCTATATCTCCTTCAACTTCTTTGAGGCGATTGTTAATTGCAATAACTTCTCTTGGCTCCATAAAGACAGTTTGTTTCGTTTGAGAAGCATCATGAATAATTCCATCAAATTGATGTTGTTTTCCGCTTTTAACGGGGAGAACCCACCGGCCTTCACGGTTTGTTACATATTTGTCTTGTAACATATGTTCGAGTTCGTAGGCTTTAACAAATTTGTCCAGAGTGTTTCGTATTTGTTTTTCTAAACTTCTTTTTTCATTAAACAGTTTATATAGAGTTTCGCTAGCGTCAGATCGTATTTCGCCTTCATAGGTAAAAATCTGATCAATAGATGATAAAATTTTAGTAGGATCTAGGAGTTTTTTAAATGTACTTTGTGTCCATGTGTTTTGAAATGAGCTTAAGGTCTTTTGCAAGCTAATCACATCGAAGCAGAATCTGCGAATATCTTGAAATTCTGGTCCCCGCAAAGTTGCTTTTTTGCGAAGTCGTTCAAACCATGTGTGATAGGTATCTAAACTTTCAATTGATGGGCGAAAATCAAGACTAACAACTTGTGTTGCATCTACTATTTCATGGACTTGCTTTTGTGCGAGGTCGGCCGATTTATGAGGACGTGTATTCAGAATAATTTCTTTTGCCCGCAAACTGGAGGCGTAGCCTTGAATTTTTTCAAGTGTTTCATGCCAATCTAAATTTTTTAAATCGATCATAGTTTATTTCTGCTCCGATAGACCAAAATAACAAGTCCTATGAGGCAAAATAATACGTCTAGATAAGGAAATATAGCAAAGAATGTCTTAGGAGCAGATTTTTTATACTCTAAGTTAAAAACGCCCGCCCAAGGAACTTTTTGTGGTGAAAAACCAATAATATCACCATTTGCAAGAATAGCTGAAGAAATACCTGTATTCGTTGTTCTGACCATAGGACGACGGACTTCTATGGATCGAGCAAATGTCATGAAGAGATGTTGAGCGGGTTCAAATGTATGGCCAAACCAAGAGTCATTTGTAACGTTCACCAGGATGTCTGCACCTTCATTGGCAAGTTCATTTGTAAACCATGGATGTAGTCCCTCATAACAAATCTGAGGGCCAATTTTTACATCTCTGAGACTTAGAATTAAGGGGCCCTCTCCTCTTTCAAAGTTTGCAATTGTAGGTAGTAGTTTAAGGAGTGAAGGAAAGTAATCTGAAAAAGGGAGGTATTCTCCAAAAGCTAAAAGTTGATACTTTTTGTAAAGCCCCAGATGAGTTGCATTTTCATCAAATAAAAACAAAGAATTGCTATCTTGAAAAGTTTTAAGATTATGCGAGTACGCTCCTGCAAGAATGGGCGTCTTGTTTTGCTTAATAAAATCTAAAACACGTTGTACATTAATTTGTCTATAAAAGTAGCTGTCTAAGTATTCAGGGATAGATGTTTCAGGCCATATCACAAGATCTGCTGCATTTTCTTGCAAGGCTTTTTTAGTTAAGTCAAAATGTGTATCAAGAACTTGGCCTTTGAATCCAGAGCCGAATATTTCAAATTGCTTCTCTTGGTTTCCGATATTGGGTTGAACGCTTAAGATTTTTATAGTTGAATCATGAGAATTCCATTTTGATTTTTGAAAGTATCCCCAAATATTAAATAGCGAGAAAAAAATAATAAATAGAGACGTATGTGTTTTTAAAACTTTTTTGTCTTTTAAGTTTAAAAAGATAAAAAGAATCCATCCATTAAGAACATAGGTGAGGGCGCTTAGGCCTGTAAATCCTAAAACATCTGCTGTGTGATAGGCTGGAAATCCTCCATACATCCAGGGATAGCCCATATGCCACGGAAAAATCTGAGGATTTACTCTTTCAAGTAGAGCAGTTAAAAGAGCGAGTGCCATTATCTCTGTTCCACTATTCTTGATCCAACCTTTTTTCTTGATAAAAAGCCAAAATACTCCTCCAAGTGGAATGTGTAGATTTGTGAGTGCCGCAAATGCAAACAGACCTAGAGCTCCTACAAAGTACGGGAGGTGTCCAAACTCCACTATCGTATATGGGATCCAGTGAAATCCTATAAGTGCGAGTAAAAACTGTGTTGTCCAGCCTAGCCAAAATACTTTTTTGTATGAATTCTGTTTGAGAATCTGACTCCAAAGTGGAAGGAGACAAAAGAAGAGAGCCCAAGGAGGGAACGGAATGTAGCTGGTTCCTATCATGAACCCGCTTAATGCTGCTAACATAAATTCTTTTGAGATTTTCATTGTCAGACCCTTTAAAGGTATTCCATCATGAAATAAGAAGGTGGTCTATGACATTTTCATGTCCAAAATGTAGCTATCAGAATCCTAAAGGCAGTGCCTCTTGTGTGCAATGCTTGGTTGTCTTTGAGAAAGTTGAGCAAAAAAACCTTGGCATACAAAATGTTGTGTCTGCTTCAACATATCTTCAGCAATTATGGGAGCATGTGATTTCTGATTACGGGAACAAGGAATTTCATGAGAAGTTCATACAAACTGCACTTGCTGAAAAAAACTTACCTTTTGCATCTCAACAGTATCGCAGAATGATAGAAATCAACTCTGCAGATGATATCGCTCTTAAAATGAGGGATAGAATTATTCAGTTGGTGACTGTTGCGTATGTTCCGCCAGCACGCCCTCCGCTTTCAGAAAATAAGCGTTGGGGAGTTAAGATATTTGTTTTTATAATATTCGTAATATTACTAGTTCTTGTTCTTCAGGTAGCTTTGAAGTGAGACTGGATCATCTGTAATAATAGCATCTACATTCATATCAATAAGCTTTTTCCATGCAGTCGGATCGTTGGCAGTCCAAGGGGCTACTTTAACTCCAATTTCATGAAGCTTTTCAACCTCTTCTTTTGTAATCCACTCCCAGTACGGAGAAATGATATCGACAGATGATGCTTTTGCAAGTGCAGCAAGGTCGATCAAATTATCGCTTATCAATTGTGAGGTACGTATCTTAGGATTCAATTTCTTGATAGCTCTTAGGCTTCTGTAGTCAAAAGATTGTACTATAACTCTTGAGGTGAGGTTGTTTTTTTCTGTAATCTCTTGAACTAATTTTGCAAACTCTTCTGGTGATGGACTTGCTTCTGGTGAATTTGGAAATATTTTTGTTTCTATGTTAAATTCAATTTTTTGAGCATGAGGAGATTTAGACTTTGCGACAAGATCAAAAACCTCCTGAAGCGTCGGTATTTTTTCTTTCCTTACAGGTTTTTGTTTGGGGAATTTTTGATTTTTAAGAGATCCACAATCATATTTTTTAACTTCTGAAAGCGTTAAAGAGTAGATGAATGGTGGTTTTATAATTTTATTACCTTTTGGGTCTAGGCATATATCAGAGTTGATGTGAGGATCATGAGATACAACCAATATTTTGTCTGCGGTGACAGCAAGATCGAGCTCAAGAACATCTATGTTGTTATCGAGTGCATATTGAAAAGCCGGAAGGGTATTTTCTGGAAGAATGCTTCTTGCGCCTCTATGTCCGTGAATGAGAGGTTGAGAAGGAATTGCGAGTGCTAATAGGTCAATTGTAAAAAAAAGTAGTAGAAAAAATAGGAATATGTAAACTTCAATCGGGCGTTTAAGCGTTTTTTCGAAAAACTGTTTCACGAAAAGTCCTTTCGGTAACGTATTTTCCCTCTTGAGAGATAGGTGTGCCAGTAAAAAACACCCACGTCATTGGATTTTTTTTATTCTCATTAAATTCTCATAATTAGATCAACGCATGCTTGTAACTGGCGCCAATTTGGAACTTAAGAATAACTTTTTTATATAGGAAATAAAAAAATGAAGCCCTGAGGGGTTACTCAGGGCTTCGGGAGTTGGTACATTTAGGGCACGGAAACCTTAATTTAAATTTTTATTATCTGTAGCTATGTTTAAGAGTTGGTTAATTTGATTAATTTGATCGCTTAGAGCAGGAACTCTTGTTCCTGAATCTATCATGGGTACATTCGTAAGAGTGGCTGTTTGAGTCTGCGCAAACACACCGCTTGCAGGAACTGCAGGTTGGATGGCTAGTGCGGCCCATGAATTTAGAATTCCAGAAGTTTGTGTTTTTCCAAAGACACTGACACGTGCGTCTGCCGTTCCAATAATCTGATTTTTAATTTGCTTATAATTTAGATCTGAATTGTTTGCTTTAAGGAGAGCTGCCACGCCAGTTACAAAAGCAGTCGCTTGAGATGTTCCAGTCATTTTACCGTAACGATTATTAGGAAGAGTGGAGTAGATATCCTCTCCTGGAGCAGCGAGGTGGACTGTTCTCACACCGTAATTACTGCTTTGTAAAACCTGTGCGTTTGGATTCACGGCTGTCACAGAGATGATATTATCTAAGTCATATCCTGCAGGATAATAAGGCTGAACTTCTGAGTTTGATTTTTCATTTCCAGCCGCCGCTATAAAGAGAATTCCTTTGTCCCGAGCGCGTTTAATTGCCTCATATTCTTCACGTGAGAAGTCTAAGCCGCCGCCAGAGTAGTTAATAATGTGAGCGCCGTGATCGATAGCATAGTGAATTGCACGAATTGTGTTCTTAAGATTATCAGTGCCCGGAGCGCGCGGGTCGTAATATTTTAATATCATCAAACTAACTTTTGGAGATACTCCACTGATTCCAATTCCATTTCCACCTTCAGCTCCAACAATTCCTGCAATATGTGTCCCGTGGCCGTGGTTATCTGTGAGGTCGCCTGTTTCTGTTATGAAGTTACAGCCATGAAGATCATTTCTACATTTGTATTTATCAGAAGATACATTGCGGGATTTATTAACCCATAAATTATTTTTGATGTCTGGGTGATGAATGTCTATTCCAGTATCAATAATGGCTACAATAACGTCTTTAGAGCCTTGTGTAATATTCCATGCTCTTTGAACATTGATGTCTGAGTGTCCGCCTGTTCCAAAGAGACCCCAGTTCTTTGCGATAGCAGGGTCATTAAATAAAACATTTTGTTCTTTCTTTTGAGTCTTAACAAGTTTGGGTGCACTCAAGGATGGGAGACGTAGAGATTCTTCAGAATAAATTTCTCTGAATTCAAGAGTTTGATAAACGCAGAAGCCAATAATGAGTGCAATGAACACAGCACTATAAATATGGACAGATGTAAGACGCTTGAATTTGAATGACATTTTTGCCCTCCCTAAATGAACTCCTACAGTCCTATAGAGCAAGGGGCTTGCCATATACTAAGCAGTTGAATTTATTGATCTATTTCAATTTGAGACGGTGTTTTTGCTGCCGAACTGTTAGGGGGCTGTCGAGGGTTTGGACGGAGACTTTTATGTTAGATTCAATAATTCATCAAAAGCTTTAAAAGAGGCATCTATATTGCATAGTCTAAATTGGAACAAATAAATGGATTGTCGTCTGGAGAGCCAAGTGAAGTTTATAAATGCTGCTGTAGTGTTGCTAATCATCTTATTTTCGAGTGTTCTTTACTCATCTAACTCTTGCCAAAATTATTTTTTATATGAGCAGGGAGTGTCAGCTCTAGATACACCGTATCTCAAAGCTGTAGGCCGATATGCATCTAAAGACGGACATGTGATTTACTATGAACAACTGGGGCGTCCCAATTTGTGGGAAGAATCTAAGCGTGTTGATCCGCATGGCTTTATGTCAAATATGGTTCGAGCTTTAGGAGAAAAAGCTGCTGAATACTGGGGAGCAGTGCAGCTCGGGTTGTATTTTAGCTTTGCCGACGTAGATTTTTTAAACATGAGACTTTCTCGCTGGAATCAAAAGGCTTCAACAACTCGAACTATACCCATACAGTTTCGTTTAGATAAGACTCAAAATTTTCAGAATACTGAGAAAAGAACTTCTGCGAATGAACGGTTTGTGACTCTAAGTTCTCAAGGGATTGTGATTGTTGGAGAGGCGGGCTGGATACGCAAGCACGATGAAAATTACCATGTCGCTTCGAACTTGTATATCCCTAGATCTATACATCTAGAAGCGCAAAAAAAATCTCAGATCTTAGTGGATTTCAAAAAGTTTATGTCGAAAAGAGGCTTGCTGTCTGAAGAGTTTCAAGCAATGTTTGAGTTGATTTTTGCAGAAAGAGCACAGGAAATTGATTTTGCAGGCAATGTGCACATCGCAATAATATATGCAATGACGAGAACCCAAAGAGAGGGAACTATTCAAGAGGAATTTATTCAACAAATGTTGAGTCAGCCACAACTATTATCACAGTACACTCATGCAGGGAAATCGCCGTATGAATACCTGCGGGAAAGCCTACAAAAACTTAAACCAGAAGGTATTTCTTCTATGTACATTGACAGGATTGTTGATATTTTTATGGTTGGTAAAGACTCGTTAAAAAGTACAACCTTCGTTGCAACAGAGGCTCAGTTAGCAGAAATGACATACGAGAACTTTATTTATATGAGAACATTGAGTGAAAGGCTTTGGGGTATATCAGAGCCTGTGCCTGAGCCTCATTTTTAAATTGAAGGGACTGTGTGTTTTTGTTCAGGGCAAAGTTGTAGGTTTTTTGACTTAAAAAACTCAGTGAGTTCTTCAAAATAGACATCATCTTTAATGCGACCTACGCGGGCTGAGATTTGAATCCAATGTCCTTTAATTTCTTCAAGGTTGAGAGTGAGATTCTTTTTGTTTTGAGCGGCGTATTTAACTCTCATAGAGAATCCATCAAAAGGGCCAAAGGTTTTTGTGTGAATTGCATTGATGTCTTTTTTGAGTTTTTCCTCAAGGTAATCTTCTTGAGTATGAGAGAGGGGGGTGTCTTGAGAGGCTTTTTTGTAGTGAACTTTACAAGATAAGAATTTCTCCTCTTTGTAGTAATTTTTTTCACAAGTCATGGATGGCGGAATAAAATCTGGAATTTCACGAGTATCATTATAATTCATTCGTAAATCAGAACTCCATTTATTGTTGAGTTTGTCTAAGCGAATTGTATATTTGTTTTTTAGGAGATCTTTATCTTTTGTATCTAAAAAATATGTGCTTTGAGAAAATTTTTTTAATATAGGAAGTCCGAGTTTTTTATGAACAGCATCAAGGCTGCTCTCACAGATATTCCATTTGAGATCAGATTTGATATTCTCTCCTGGATTGTTGCCGCCAAATCCAAACGTTTGATATGCAAAGAAACTGATTAAAATAAAAATAAACTTCATCACGTAATGATAGGAATAAACGGCAGTTCTAGCAAATGATTAGATGAGCTCTTTTTTGATTTTAAAATAGGTTTCTTTGAATTGATTAAAAATAAGTTTACGAGAGCTCGAGTTCTGCTCTTTTTTGAGGGCTTCTAACATTTTTTCGAGCTCCTTCTTGAGCTCGGTGAGTTTTTGTACATCCATGTGCTACCGATCCTTGGCAAAGGGGTGGGTCCATCCAAGACCTTCCTTCATTATGACATAGCCTCTGCATCGCATGGTTAATATCCCCCAAAACTAGACTTTTTAACGCGCCGTTACCCAAAAAGGTAACTGTTACCTTTTTGGGGTTTGGTTGATTGACGGGGTGAGGGAGTTTAGCTAAATACTTGGGTTCCTTAAATTTATTGCGAGCGTGGTGGAATTGGTAGACACGTACGTTTGAGGGGCGTATGCCTAACGGTGTGAGAGTTCGAGTCTCTCCGCTCGCACCAAACATCACATTCATCAATCATTCTGTGCTCGGCAAGCTGTCAGTATATCGAGCAGTTAGCTACTATGTGTACAATTTAAGCTTTGCCTATACGTTCAATGACTTAATTATCATTTCTTAAATTGATACAATCATCTGAATAGAAAACCCATTTTTTGTATTCAATATAGTAGGTCATAGCCGAAGATCCTCAGAATGCGTTCTCATACAAGTGTGCTATTGATCCAGTTTATAGAGGTATTTTTAGGCTTGTTTTTGACGGACTCGTTTGTAGTAATTAATGGATTGATTTTTAGCGAGTAGCCAGATTTGAATAGAAATGAGTTGCTACCTTCTGGACTGAAAGTAGCAATTTATTTGAAATTAATGGATCTTTCATTAAAGACTAATAAATAGTAACTCTCTAAATGCTCTTAATGCGAGAGCCGTCTCGCGTGCTGACAAAGGACTAGTTAATATATCCTAAATAGTATCCGAAGTGTTTATAGGATGAAACTTCGTAAAGGTGATTACATTTATACAAGAGGCGATCTTTCTGACGCAATGTATGTTGTGGTAAGTGGAAAGGTTGGACTCTATTCCAATGGTGAAGATTCTTCAACTGAGCTTGTGCGCTTAGGACCAGGACAACTCATTGGCGATCTTGCATACTTTATGGGAGGGTTGCGTACATCTGATGCTAAAGCTTTAGTAGAGACTGAGCTTTTGAAGGTTCCATACGAAACGGTACGCATGCAGTTTGAAACAGCTCCGACTTGGGTGCAAACAATGGCAAAAACCATGGCCGCACAAGTCTTAAACTTTTCAAATGAAATTAAACTCCTTAAGGACACAGAACCAGGAGTCGTTCTCTCTCGGCTTTCTATTGCAAGAGCATGGGCAAGTCTTTGTTTTATGTCTCAACAATTTGGACTTAGAAGTGGTGATTCCGTAACTGTTGAGTGGTCACTTCTAAGAACTTATTCCAATCTTTGTTTTCGGGAAGTATCGGACAGTGTTTTTAAGTTAGCGGGTATATTAGAGTCGCTCAATTTGTGTGAAATACAAAGAGATAAATCAGGTCCGACGCATATTAAATTTCTAGATATAAAATTTTTGCCTGAATTTTTAAAATACTATGTTCGCGCTATTACAAAAAATAGTCCTGAGCTTTCAAAAATAGAGCCTATTGTATTTGAAACTCTTAAGGTTTTAGCAAGCTCTGAAATTAAAGTTATCCCAATTCATAGGGGGCAAGTTGAAATAGACTTGAGGGATTTTTGTAAATTTGCACAAGAATCTGGACACCCTAATGTGACCGCAACATCTTTAGATCTACTAAGAGCTCATGGTTTAGAAGTTCAAAAAACATCCTCTGATGAAAGTGTAAAGGTCCGTTATCACAGAGAAGAGATTGTGAATCGAGCCCTCTTCTGGGAAATTCTTATTGCTATACAAAAAATCAACGTCGGTAAATCTATAGCTGCTGCCTAATATTTGTTTTAAATAAATGCATGCTTCTATTCAAAAGATGACAATGCAATAGAATTACAGTTAAATGCACTACTTTTAAATCAGGTGTTTAATCCATATGAACAAACAAAAATTTCTTACATTTTTGCTAGGAGCTCAAAGCACGCTGCCGCTCATAGCTGGTATGCTTCCTTTTGGAATGTTATATGCTACGCTGGCTGGCGAGGCGGGTTTTCCTCCTTGGCTCGTGATTTTTACAACAATTGTTGTTTTTGGAGGATCTTCTCAGCTTGTTTTTATTGATTTGTATCAAACTTTGAGCTCCGCATTCCAAGCTGTTTTAGGGGCGAATATTGTGAATGCAAGACACTTAATTTATAGTGCTGGGGTCAGTTCTCATTTCTCAAGTTATCCTGTGAAGTGGCGCTTGATTTTAAGCTATCTCTTATCGGATCATTTATATTCTGTCTCGGAGACACATAAAAAAACTATTGATTCTTTTTCTGCAGAACTACAGCCGTGGTTTTATTTTGGATCAGGTGTCTGTACGTGGGTGTCTTGGGTTCTTTCTGCCGTAGTTGGGGTTGCTTTTGGTCAAATTATACCTAAAGGATGGAACCTGGAGTTTTCAATACCACTGATGTTTTTACCTTTAATTTTTATGACCGCAAAAAATAGATATGCATATCTGACGTGTTTGTTTGCAGGGGCATTAGTTGTTTTGTTTTATAAATTACCATTTGGGTTGGGAGTTTTATTTTCAATTTTATTGGGATCTTTCTTAGGATTTAAAGTCCAAAAATATGGAAGGCAAAAAAAATGAGCCAAGATCTTTGGATTGCTTTGTGTGTCTCTCTACTAGGGCTAATTACCTTTTTATATCGATATTCGTTTGTAAGCTCTCAAGGTAAGAAGGTGGCTCAAAGAATTCCACCTAGTTTTTTAATGTTACTAGGGCCGGCAACATTTACAGCAATTGTAATTAACAACTTACTGGCAAGTCAAAAAATGACCGACTTTCATCTCAAGGGAATCGTGCTGTGTGTGTCTGCATTTGTGGCGTACTTCACCAAAAGTATCATGGCAACTCTAGCATTTGGGCTGATTTTTTTGTACTATCTGCAAAATACACCATTTTAAAGAGAATTTTAGAAATAAATGACGGCTTTTTGGTATAAGAATCTCATCAGAAGGCGGGTATTTTTATGAAAAAAATTACTTTAGTTATTTGCGTATTTATCTTCAATACATATGTTCAAGCACAGGACTGTCCTGTATTAAATCTGCCTGAGAATTTTATTTTAGATCAGAAGATTTTGACATGGTCTACGACGCTTAATATTTATGGGTCCAAAAAAGAAAATAAAAAATTTTATGGGCGTATTCGAGCTAAGATTCTTGCATGGACGCCTTCATTTGAAGTTTACAATGAAGATGATCAACTTGTGGGAAGTACACGGCAGACGTTGTTAAGTTGGGGCACAGATGTGAAGGTTTTTGATTGTAGGCAAAGACTCATCGGTTCTTTCAAAGAGAAAGTCTGGGAGTCCTTACTTAAAACATGGACGGAATACAATGTCCTAGATGAAAAAGAGCAAATTATAGCGCTTTCGAACAAAACGGAGTTTTTAGATACCAGCATTGAGCTAAAATCAAATAGAGGGCAGCGTCAGGTTTACATATACAGAGATTTTTGGAATCTTTTTGGAGATGTTTGGAGTGTGAAAGTTTCTTCTGATAATCAAATTGACCCTGTGGTTTATTTAGCAATGGCTGCCTATAAAACATATGTGGACGACCAAAGAGCTGCGGAGAGTTCAAGAGACTGATATTCTGCTTAATAAAAGAGCAAATAGGTGTTTGCTCATGCCCCCAACCCCTTGCAATTCTTGACATCTAGGGACCCTCTCGGTACCTCTAGATGTTCACAAAATTATTAACAAAATATAATTCAAAACAGAGGTAATCACCGTGTTAACTGAATCCCTAAGTCAGAATTTACTACTTTCGCCAATTTACATTGGCGCTATTGGACTTGTTATTGCTCTTGCGTTTTACGTTCGCGTAAAAATGCAACCAACAGGCAATGATCTTATGAATAAAATTGCGTCTTATATTCGCGAGGGTGCAATGGCATTTCTTGTGCGCGAATATAAAGTTTTAGCTGTCTATGCGATCGTTGTTGGAGCGGCTCTTTGGTACGCTCTAGGTTCCGTTGCAGCATGGAGCTTTCTACTTGGGGCTGCACTTTCTCTTATTGCAGGTTTTTTTGGAATGAAGGCTGCAACCTACGCAAACGTCAGGACAACACAAGCCGCTTCTACTGGCTCTAAATCAAAAGCACTTCTTGTTGCACTTGATGGTGGTGCGGTGATGGGATTATCTGTGGCAGGCTTAGGATTGATTGGTCTTGGTGCTCTCTATTATTGTTTTAAAGGCACAGAAGTTGTAGGTACAGTTCTTCATTCTTTTGCTGTGGGCGCTTCTTCAATTGCACTTTTTGCTCGTATTGGCGGCGGTATTTACACAAAAGCTGCAGATGTTGGAGCCGACATAGCTGGTAAAGTGGTTCAAGGTATTCCAGAAGACGACCCAAGAAATCCTGGCGTTGTTGCGGATAATGTTGGCGATAACGTGGGTGATGTTGCTGGTATGGGTGCTGATATTTATGAATCAATGGTTGCAGCAATTGTTTCTGCAATGGCTATTGCGTTTACAATTCCAGTAGCAGAACTTGCAAGTGTTGTTGTGAACGCAACTCCAGAAGAAGATCTAAGACTCGTTTCTGTTGTTTTACCTTTGCTACTTTCAACATTAGGTCTTTTAATTTCTATAGCTGTGATTTTTGCAGCTCGTGTATTTAGTCATGCAAATCCTGCAACAGTCCTTCGCGGAGCACTTATTGTGCCTCCAATTCTTCTGACTGTTGCGTGTTACCTAGCGATGCCAATGTTTGGATTAAGCCAGTCTGTAACTATGTGTATTGCAGCGGGTGCTTTTGGTGGAGCGATCATTGGTTTAATTACTGAGTATTATACGGCTGCACGTCCGATTCGTTTGGTCGCAGAGGCTTCTCTTACGGGTGCTGGGACAAATGTGATTCGTGGTTTAGCTGTAGGTATGGAGTCTGTGGCGATTCCAATGTTAGTTGTTGTAATAGCTGCGTATGTTTCAAATATGTGTTTAGGTATGTACGGAATTGCTTTAGCGGCAGTAGGTATGTTAGCTGGAACGGCTGTTGTTATGACAGTTGATGCTTATGGGCCGATCGCGGACAATGCCGGTGGAATTTCTGAAATGTCAGGTTTGGGGTCTTCTGTTCGAGATATTACAGATGAGCTCGATGCTGTTGGAAATACAACAGCCGCTATTGGTAAAGGTTTTGCGATTGGTTCTGCTATTCTGACGGTTGTAGCGCTCTTT
>CAUJDY010000153.1 GCA_963169805.1 Bdellovibrionota bacterium
CCAACTTTGGATTGATGTTCATGACTGTTTGATGCAAATCATAGAGTGATCTCATCGCAGGGTCACGGCTTGCAACTTGAATTTCAGTGGGAGAAATACTATTCAAGTCGTTATAGGGTTGTGACATTTCTGGAGACAAACTATAATTCATACCGCTTGTGCTTGAAATATCTGATTCCACAGCGTACCGAATTTTATCCTCAAACGGAGGTGTCGGATTAATCTGTGCAAAGGCATTAGGATCTACTAAACTCGCCCCATCTACTGTAATAAGATTTTTCTTCTGAGGACTAGCGGCCATCGCCTCACTGGCATCACCTAATTCTGGTGGTTTTTCAGGGAGTCTCATTGCGGTTGGCTTTGCTTGAGCCTCGAAGAACTTTCGGTTCATTTCATCAATGTTTGCATTGAGCTTTTGTCTGGGAGTTAACTGTATAGTATCAGTATTAACAGATTTTTCATTCACAAAAGTTTTTGCCACTTTTGGTTGATTCAGTTCTTGAGCCGATGGCTCCTGCCATTGATTGACAGGCAGTAATGGCTCTTGATTCTGCTGATTATTTTGCTCTAAGATCCCAGATGTCTTCATTAAACTTACATAGGTCTCAGTCACTTCAGCCTGACGACTTTCTGGCACTCCTAACTGCTGAATAATATAAGGCACTGAATCTTCAACAGGTAACGATTTAATTTCTGGAGGCAATTGCGCTAACACAGCAGAGAATCGCTCTACTGTAATTCCAAGTTTACTCTCTAAGGAGTCCATAAACTTTTGAACAGCGTCAGTTTTACTATCTTTAACTTTACTACCTCGCTTTATACCGTCTTTAGAAGCGTTGTAATTTTGAGTTTTTGTAGGAACATCTTCTTCCGTCTCTAATCCATCATTTGAAGTATCCTCATCAAGACCAGAAGCATCTCTTTGGCTTTGGTTCACCGGTTTACGTGAACTTAAACTTGGAGATATCGTTGCTGGATTTTCTCTCTTCATCATTGTCTGAAACTCAAAACTATCGTCAGAATGGTTGTTTTCTTTAGCCCCACCATTCAGGGGCAACCCTAAATTGGGAAGACTTCTATTGTTCATTTGAATTTGCATCATCACCTCCTTTTAAATAAAACATGTTTATTTTTATTTTTTATATCCTGCATACTTCTCTGAAATAGATTGTGCCTTCTCAGGTTTTAGTAAATTCATAATTTCTGCTGCATTTTTCTTTTTCATCTTCTCGATAACTCTCACTGCTAAAGACTCATCGAGAGTCTCTAATATTTTTGCTGCCTGAGGTGGCTTCATATTAGAATAAAACTGCACCAGATCTTGAACTTTTTGATCATCGCCTTGGACTTTATTTTCTAAAATAGAACTTATATTTCTTCGAACACCCTCTAACTCCTTGAGCTTGTCCTCAACCTCTAATCTTTGTTTTGCTAATTCTTCCTCTTGCTTAGCAATCTCTTCTTCTCGCTTATCTAGCTCCACTTTTCTTTCTCGTAGTCGAGCTAAGTGGTTGAGTTCAAGTTCATCACTAGAAGTCCCATCGGCAACATTGGTCTTAGCGTCAGCTTCATTTTGCTTTTCTGATTTATCATCTTTTGCATTACTTTCTGACGTGGTAGGCGCTGGTTTGGCCGATTCTTCAGCCAGTGCTTGAGCAAAAAGTGAAATATCCACTGAACTAAAAAACTTTGAAATCTCATCTAAATACAATCCACCAGAAAGCGTCACGATAAACCCAAAAATTAAAAAAAAGATCAGCCCATAATTTTTTGATTTAACCTTTTCTTTGCTCACCCCACGAGACTTAGAGGGATTGGATCTTTGAGATCGCTTAATATTTTTAGAAGTAGTAACAGAAGACGGATTAGAGTTGGCCCTCAATCCTTTATTTTTTTGAGCTTGTGCAAAAAAATCATTATAACTATGCCCCATTCTTACGCCTCATCTCTGCTCTCGTGTTAGATATTTCAATTTGAATTTTTTCCTCAAGTTTTTTTTCTTTCATCCGATATTCTTCTTGTTGCCGATCACGCAGCTTCTCTATCATTTTATATTCGGTTGCAGCTTCCTGCAAAGCCAGTTTCTTTTCCTCGACTATTGCTAGATTACTTCGAACGACATCTTTTTGACGCTCAATTTTAATTTCTGAACCTTTGATATAATTTGAAATTTGACAGAGTTGTTCTCCAGGGGAATCTCCTTGAACAACTAAAATATGCCGATCTTGCTGCGCTTTTTCAATTTGTTGATAGTAATTTTGTAGGACTGACTCTGCGGCTCGAAGTTCACTTTGTGCATTTAAAAATTCTTTTTTAGCGATCTCTTCAATGGTTTTACGGTGTTTTAAGACTTTCTCAAGTCTAAATCGAAATGACATGTTTAAGACCTCAATATGTATTGCAACTCTTTTAATGAATCAATAAAATTTGTTTTGTCTTCAACTTTTTGCCGCAAGAAATGAATAATAGAATCATGGAGCCTCACAGCTCGATCAATCTTTTCATTGGCCCCCTGCTTATAGGCACCAATATTTATTAAATCTTCAGCTTCTCGATACGTTGCT
>CAUJDY010000154.1 GCA_963169805.1 Bdellovibrionota bacterium
ATTGATTACCTCTAAGATTTTGATTAGGAGATACTCATATGCTTTTCCCAAACGCACGTCAGTATCTCCTCATTTTGATTGTAATTCTTCTCTCAAATCCAAGCTGGTCCTATCAATGTCGCCCCTACTTTGAATTACACAATATTAAAACACAACTCACCCATTTTCCAATATCCGAAAATAGAATAACCCCCAATGAGTGGATAGAAAATGACTACGGACCTCCGCTTAATACTCTTCAGAATACCGAATTCAGCTTCACCATTCGCACAATTCCTAAAAAAACTGGAGATATCTATGGCCAGGCTTTTATCATTAGAAAAAAATCAGGATACCGCTGGTACTCTAACTATCAAAAAATAGAAAATGCAGCTCAGGGTGATCCAAGAACTCCTTTAATATTACTCGGAACCGAAGTTTGCGAAATTTTGGGAATACGCATGATGGATGCTGAGACAATTATGTACCCAACTTTAGAGCGAATTAACTGGGGAATTGATATTCTGAACGCTTATTTATCAGCATCAGGCAAAGATCTTATTCCTTTTAAATTTTACTCTCAAAAAAATGTAGAAGATGCTTCTTACCTTGATAATGTGAATCGCCAGTTACTTCCCATAGGTACAAACGATCCTTACCTTATGGTTCACGATATTGCCTACCACCTAACAAAAATTATGGAACCCCACAACCTCGTACTCAGAACTCAGGCCACCTTAAGCCTGTTTAACAAGTATGTTGATTTCATAAAAGAAAACTTCCCAGAAAGCTATCTCCTAGCTGAACGTATGCTAATAAATTTTTCTGACCTATCCTCTGCCAACCCTACCGTGGCACACTACGAGCTTTTAAAAACTCGAGGTGAAAATACAAATGCCGTTTTAATGGTCTTAGGCCATCCAGACTATATTTTCTCTCAACTCACAAAGTTTTATGAACTTCCACATTTTTTTAGTGGAGAAGAAAGCTTTATTTCTCGCTATGATCATTGGATTACGACAAATATTTCTCCCATCTTGGATAAGGATTCTCATAGCATGAATCTTATGAGAACCCACCAACTCAACCTTTTACGAGCGCAAGAGCTCAAGGCTGCAGCTATGAAATATCTTGAAGATCGGCAACAGCTAAGATAAACCGATTTTATGCAAGTGAAATGTCCTAAATGTGGAAATCTCAAAGAATACACAGACAACCCTTACAGACCCTTTTGCTCTGACCGGTGTAAGCTCATCGATTTAGGCGACTGGGCCAGTGGAGCCTATGCTATTCCCACCCACGAAAAAGTAGAGCCAAACTTGGATATGAATCCTCAAGACCCCTCAGACGAATCTGATTTATAAACTCAATTTTTGATAACAAATTAAATAGCAAGCAATTTTTAATTTTTATTAATGGTTTAATGATTTTTGACTCATTAAGAACAGCTTTTTCAATTCAAAATCTAAGACGCACTTTTTCATTTCCCTTTATAATAAGTTTTGATTGACGGTTTTTAGGGATTGGTTTTTTAATAGCTTCACTGTTGATTTGATTAAAAAGTCCGGGGGAAAAAGTCCTATGAACAAAGCAGAGCTTGTAGAAAAAGTGGCAAAACAAACTTCAATGACAAAAGCAAATGTTGAAACAGTGTTAGATTCTGTTATTGATGCCATTTACAAAGCTGTAAAAAAAGGCGAGGACGTAAAACTTGTGGGTTTTGGAACTTTTGTAAAAACCAAAAGAAAAGCCCGCACAGGCCGCAACCCTGCAACTGGTAAAGAAATCCAAATTCCTGCTACATGGACTCCAAAGTTCAAACCAGGCACAGACTTCAAAAGCGAAATTAAATAAAGATGTCTAGCAAGATCAACTCAGTTGGTGTTTTTTGCTCTGGAGGAGATGCACCAGGCATGAACGCAGCCATTCGAGCTGTAGTTCGTACAGCATTATTCCGTAACCTCAAAGTGTATGGCATCTACAATGGCTATAATGGAATGATATCAGCACAATTTGAAGAGCTAACAGCAAAGTCTGTGGGCAATCTTATACAGCGAGGAGGAGCCTTCTTAAAGGCAGGTAGATCTAAAGAGTTTTTAAAACCTGAAAGCCGCAAACTGGCCTACGATAATCTTAAAAAAGCAGGAATAGAGAGCCTCGTCTGCATTGGCGGTGATGGTAGCTACAGAGGTGCACACACTCTTTTTGAAGAGTTTAAAATACCTATAGTTGGTATTCCTGGAACAATTGATAACGACATTTACGGAACCGACTACACCATCGGATTTGACACAGCGCTAAACACAGCTTTGGATGCAATTGATAAAATTCGAGATACAGCTTTCTCACATGATCGGCTTTTTATAGTTGAGGTCATGGGAAGGGATACTGGTTATATTGCACTGAATGTGGGTCTTGCTGGTGGTGCAGAAGAAGTTTTTGTTCCCGAAAGCCCACTCTCTCTTGAGAAAGTCATCGAACACATTCAAAGCAGCGTACAAAGAGGAAAACTCTCAAGCATTCTTGTAACAGCAGAAGGACAAAAACCTGGCAGAGCTTATGATCTTGCCGAAGCAATTCGCAAAAAATCTGGATTTGATGCAAAAGTATGCGTTTTAGGTCATATGCAAAGAGGCGGAAGCCCAACCGCTGCTGACCGCATTCTCGCATCACGACTTGGCGCTTCTGCTATAGAAGGCTTATTGAAGGGATTCACTGACGTCGCAATTGGCATTCAAAACGATCAAATCTCTACAACGACATTTTTAGATGCTACAACAAAGAAAAAGCAGCTCAAATTAGAGCTGCTTCAATTAATTCACATTCTGTCGACTTAACAGTCTCTATTCTTGTAAACAACGAACTAGCTTACAATTTGCTTTTTTGAGATTGAAGGCTTTTACTTCAGAAGTATCACCTTTCAGAAGCTTAGTAACAGGTCCAATAAAATTATCAGATTTTGTAGCTGTATTTGAATGGATGAATGAAAACTCTGGTATTCTTAAGCCACCTTGATTTTTTCCATTATCAGGAGCTAAGTACTCTCCAGAAAAAATTCCCACAATCCCGCATTTACCCGTTGAACATGATTGTAAAGAAGCTCCTGATGCACCAGACATCATATCACAATCGATTTCCATCATACCGGGACGGTACATCAGTCTATATTGAGCATACAGGGTACGAGGATGATAACGGCAATACTGTAAATATAAATAATTGTCTGCATCGTAATGATAAGCACCAACTTTAACTGTCGGATCCGAATCCAAAACATTTGATGGTAAAATTGGGAGATAACCCATCATAGATCCATCACCATACTTTTGCATATTAATGACTTTTCTACCATTTGGCAGAACTCTTGGATTCCCATTTTCATCTAGCTCATAATCTGACTCATCTTTGATTTGCTCTTCGTGAATTTCAAGGACAGCCCAATCATCTCTTGAGGGACGAGACTCAGAGTTGCCCAATGCTCCATACCACTCATTTTGATCATTAGACGATGATCTTGAGACATAAAACTTTTTTACATGCGCTTTACGTATTGCTAAGTACTGCTGATACTGATTGTAAATAAGAGCTTTTTCACTTGTAGCGACACAATGGCGCGCTGTTAGCAAATGAGTTTTTGATATCCATGTTGCCGTACATGTTGAGAGCATTCCTTGCTTTTTTGTAAGAAGATAAGTTACTGGCTTTAACCCTCTCTTAGCAGCGTCTTCTGCTTCAATGGGCCTTCTGTCATCTTCTCCTATAATTAAAGCGTGTGATGAAAGATTAAATATAAATAATGATATGACGAATAGAAATCGCATGTATCCCCCCCGGAATAATATTGGATTAGGGTTCACCATGAGGCTTGAAATTGATATTCGAATTTTGGATAAAGAATTAATTTCAGAGAATGACTGGGGTTGCCAAAGAAGACTTTATATAAAAAAGGGCCACTTTCATGGCCCTTCTTATGCGAATTATAAGGTTAAATTATTATCTCTTTAAATTAATAACTTCTGCTAATAATTCGTCTGTTGTTGTAATTGTTTTTGCGTTTGCTTGGAAAGCTCTTTGGTTTTGAATGAGCTTCACGAACTCTAGCGCTAAATCCACAGTTGATTTTTCAAGCGATTTGGCAGCCAGTGTTCCACGGCCATTACTTCCTGGAGAACCAATTGATGCTTCACCAGAATTTCTAGATTGCTTAAATCTGTTATTACCAAGCTTATAAAGACCTTCAGAGTTTTCAAACTTTGAGATAACAATCTTTGCTAAATCTTTTGCTTCTCCGTTACTATATAAAGCTGTCAAAGTCCCCTCATCGTTAAATGAAAGGTTTGTAATTGTACCAGCAGCAGCTCCATTCTGCTTCCAAGTAATAAGGTCAGATTCCTTACCGTACTGCTTAGATCCGATATCGCCCTTACCTTTATCTGTAGTAATAGAATCACCAAAATCAATTTTTACTTGCTGACCTTGTAAAGCTCCACCAGCAAAGTTAAATGCTGAACTTGTCATTTGCTCAGTATCTAGAAGACCATCCACATTAAAAGTCACCTGACCTTCAACAACCTGTGCGTATTCGCCCTCTACTCCGCCTGTTACTTCTTTTCCATCAACAAGTCCACGATATGTCCAAGTTCTATCAGCAGCCTTATTAAAAAAGAGAGTCACTAAGTGCTTTGTCCCCTGAGAGTCAAATACTTCAATACCTGTTGAATAATCTGATGTTGAGTGTGGGTCTTTAATATCAAATACTTTACCACCTTGAATTCTCGAATCTAGGT
Source organism: Bdellovibrionota bacterium (assembly GCA_963169805.1). Taxonomy (GTDB): domain Bacteria; phylum Bdellovibrionota; class Bdellovibrionia; order Bdellovibrionales; family JAEYZS01; genus CAUJDY01. The sequence continues at coordinate 4,767 of CAUJDY010000154.1, forward strand.
TTAAGTGAACCATAACTTCATCTGTGGCTTTAGCAGGAACAAGTGCTTTTGGAAAACGGATGTCTCCGACTTTGTTCACAACAGTGCC
>CAUJDY010000155.1 GCA_963169805.1 Bdellovibrionota bacterium
TACTTTAAAATATACGGACAAATTTCAAATGCTCACAATTGTAATACCCACTTATAATAGACACCACTGTCTCAATAGAATTTTTGAGTATTATTTTAATTCAGGTTTTAAAATTATTATCGCAGATGGCAGCGATCGCCCCCTTACTAAATCTCAAATACAAAATCTACCTGAAAGTGTCACCTATTACTACGAGCAAACAGATCCCGTTACACGAATGGCAAATATACTGCATTTTATTAAAACTCCCTATGCGTGCCTGTTAGCTGATGACGAACTTCACCTTTCAAGTGCATTACAAGAATCAATCAGATTTTTAGATACCCACCACGACTATAGCTCAAGCATTGGCCTTCCATTAGGATTCAAAAGCTCTAAAGAAAACCACGAAATTCAAACTAAACTTATTTATACAGAATTTTTAAATCATAAGGTCATCCAAGACTCATTTTATGACAGAGTAAACTATCACATGAGCTCATATACACCATGCTCTGTATATGGAGTTTTACGAACCGAGACATTCAAAGTTGCTATTAGTTGCAGTAACATTAAAACATCGTGTGTTTATGCTCCTGAAATTGCATTCGAATTATCAAATGTGGTTATCGGAAAACTCCATATCTTCGAAAAAATATCATGGCTAAGAAGCTATGATAATCCCGCTATCAGTAATAAAAAATGGAATAGAAAATTAAGGTTTCACGATTGGTTTTATGACAAAAAATATCAAAGTGTAAAAGAGATATGGTTAATTAATCTAAGCGATTTATTAAGTCCCTACACTAATATTAAAAGCCACGAACTCAGATCTACAATTCTGCAAGCTATGAATTCGTATGTGAAGGATTTGCCGCAGAATACGCAAAACACATCCTCAAGAATAATCAGCGAAATTAAAAATAACTTAAAATCACTTTTAATTAAGCCCAGAAAAAGTGAAGAAGCTTTTAATGGAAAAAATATTGAAGAATCAAAAAATGATTTAATTATGGCTGGAAATATTGCAGACAAAATAGACTTTGAGCAAGCATTTAAAATTATTAAAAAATTTTAATGAACTGACTCACAATCATAACTTAATTGATTAAGTTCTATATTTTTACTTCTTGTCCAATCAACTCGCAAATATACTCAGAAAACGGCTGCGAACAGGTAAAAGCAGGAGAAACTGCATTTAGCACATGTAAAGATTTTGAGTCTCCCTCTATTTTAAAGTCCATCTCGAGTTTTTTTGTTTTTACATTCAATAATTGCGCACGAATCCCGGGCTTACACCATACCTGATAGTCTTTTAGATCAACCCCTGAAGCCTGAAGAGCAGCTTCTCTTACTAATTTTTTTTTGCTGTATTTTTTTATTTCTTCGAAGGCCAGCGTGCGAAATGTAGGATCTGAATTAAAAAACAACCTCATCTCTTCTTTCGTAATACTTGCAAATTCTGAAAGATTAAACCTTTGGAGTCCATCGTAATGCTCTCTCCAAAAAGCAGGTATGGCTGTCGGTCCTATCTTAGACGATCCATCAATCGTAATTGTATGATGTACTCCGAGAAATGGATTATTTAAATTAGGGACTGGATATATATTTGTATTTAATTTTTTATTTTTTGATGTACAACTCAAATACAGTCCCTTAAAGGGTAGTATTGTAAAGTTTTGTGAAAATCCAAAGTCTTTTGCTATTTTATCTGCGTATAATCCTGCTGTATTAATATAAAAATCTGACTGAACAGGGCCAGACGATGTAAGGATACTCTTTCCATCAAATGCCTTATACTGAACGTTGTATTTGATACTAATCCCAGAAGCTTCCACATCTGCAACTAGAGATTTCAAAACCTCATTTGGATTTACAACAGATGTATTGGGAGACCATCCCGCTTTTTTATAAGTTAAAACTCTAGGTTCAATTTTTTGTGCCTGACTTAAACTGTATTCTTGAAAAACAACTTTATTTTTTTCAGCGCGCAAAAACAGCTCGTTTAACGAATTTAAATCTGCCTCATCTTTGGTAACTACTAATTTACCGCAATGATTGATTCTTATATTCTTCTTACTACAGTATGCCTTCAAATATTCGTTTCCAAGACGTGTGAATTTGGCTTTTAAACTATCTGCTGTATAATAAAAACCTGCATGCAGAACACCGCTATTTCTTCCGCTTGCATGACACCCAACAGATTCTTCTTTTTCGATAATCAGAATTTTAGAGCCTGGTCTCTTCTTACGAATCTCTAAAGCGACAGATAGACCTATGATACCTGCACCTATAATTACAAATTCATATTTATCCATGTTTATTTAAATATTCTAAATCATGAAATTGAGCAATCACATGCATCAAGATTTGGTGCGCATCCTCTACGAGTCCATAGTTATCATACGGTACATGCAAAGATATATCGGACAGCTGTTTGAGCTGCCCCCCCGAAAATCCGGTCAAACCAATAATTCTACACCCTAATGATTTAGCATACTTTGCAGCTTCAATAATATTATCACTATTTCCAGACGAAGAAATTAAAACAAGGGCATCATTCTTACTCAATTGCGATAGTTCAAGCTGATAGGAGAAGGACTTTTGATATCCAAAATCATTTGAAACGGCTGTAAGTAATGCTACATTTGATACGAGACTATGTATCTGCAATCCAGGCTTTGAATGGATATGTACACCTTTGTGCCAATCACAACCCAGGTGCTCAGCTATTGCCGCAGACCCACCATTGCCTGCTACAAAAATTCTTCCTTGAGATTTCCTTACCTCAAGAAGCAAACTTCGCGTCTTATCTAAATCTACCTCTGAAATGAGCTGCAAACAGCTATTCAATTTGCTGGCGTATTCATCCAGGTAGGCTTTAATGCCATCTTTACAAAAGGTTTTATTTTTAGATCTTGGATCAGAAGACATATTAGTTATTCATCACTTTGTTTTTTAAAAATTGTAAATACGCTCCACATTCTTGTGAACCTTCTACTGGCGCCCAACTCGCCATCCTCTTCCACGTTTTAGGATCATACTTTCCCATCATAGTCTCATACGAAATGGCCGAATCTGTTAACATCACATAAGTATGCCACTTAAAAGCAGGAACTCTTACCATTTCCGTTTTTCCTTTTTCAAGGTAAGTAACTTCTGAGACTTGTCCATTATCATCAAAATAGATCACTGCTATTCTACCTTGAACAACGTGTATTTCTTCGATTTTTTCCTCACCTGGATGCAAATGAGGCTGCATATAGGTATCGTGCATATTAAAATTAAATACTCGGTTAAATTCTGCACCGGGCTCATGTAAAATTTTAGGGTGACGGCGCCTAGGAGATGCTTCAGCCATCATTAAACACTCTGATATTTCAGAACTTGTTAACACAGGAATATCCATACTAAGCCTCCAGCATCTTAAGCCAGTGTAAATCATCACTCAAATATCCATTTGAATGTAAATACTCCAACTGCTGCAAACGATAAAACCCTCTATTTTTAAACTGGTCTTTATTAAAACTAATTTTTTCAAATGTCTCTACCATCTCTTGTACACCCTGCTCAACAGTCCTCTGACATTTAAAACTCGGAAAGATCTTATGTATTTTCTCAAAAGATACTTTATATGTACGATTGTCTTTGCCGCCTGCTTGAACTTTTCTGTCTTTTATCAATCCTTCTTTATCAGCATCAGGGTTTTCTGATAAAAACTTAATATCACAGCCACTCACATTACTTTGAATAATTTTTGCAATATCAATAATCTGTAGATTGTTTGCATCTGAACCGACATTTAAGACCAACAACTTCCCTTCATTGTAATCACTTTCAATTGCACAACGAATGGCTTGGCAAGCATCGAGTATATGCAGATTCGGTCTCCATGAAGTTCCATCAGAATTCAGAACAATACTCTTATCTGTAAAAGCCATTCCGGTAAGCATATTGACTACTACGTCAAACCGAATTCTTGGAGAAGATCCAAATACTGTAGCAAACCGCAAGGCTATTGGTGAAAAGTTTTGATCACTAATGCTTATCAAATCCTCTTCTACTTGAAGTTTATTTTTCGAGTAATGAGTTTGTGGGAACACCTTTGATTCTTCTGTTAATAAATCATCTTCGCCTATTCCATAAATTGAACAACTTGAGGCAAAAATGAATTTTATTCCAAGATTTTTGCACATTTTTGCTATCTTAAGTGCGTAGTTCCTTGTGGGGTCGTAAATTAAATCTGGAGTTAATTTGCCCACAGGATCATTAGATATCCCTGCAAAATGGACAACAGCATCGTAACCATCTAAATCTGCCTCTGTTATACTACGAGCATCTCCAAATGTTGTTTTGGTTGAGGGCGGCTTATATAAAATTGAATTTCTAAAAAAACCTGTATCGTAGCCTGCACATTCATACCCATGATCAGCTAAGTCTTGTGTTAGAACGCTCCCTAAATATCCAAGCGATCCTGTAACTAAAACTTTCTTCACGACTTGCTCCGTACAACTCTCACCTTATTTGGTAGAGGAACAATAATATCACCAGTAAAACCATCCGCCCTTAGATCTGCGATAACTTCTTGTTCAAAATTCCATGCTAACAACAACAAGTGCTTACCCTTAAGCTGGCGAAGACCCTCTTCATAGGAGATGATTTTAATATTTGTCCCCGGTGTGTAAAGATTTTGCTTAATAGGATTTTTATCAATTACGTATTCGATCTCATTATTTGATATCTGAGCAAAATTCAGCATTGTTGAGCTTCTAGCAGAAGCTCCATACGCAATAAGGCGATTTTCTTTTGCATAGTTTGAAACTATACTTTTAAGCTCCACTGCGTGCTGAGTTGCTTCTACGCCAAACTTTTTCCATGTATCGATATGATTTAAACCTGATTTCTCTTCTTTAATTAGCAAGTCTTTGAGATAAGGCTGGTGATTTTTTCGTTCTTTTGAAAAAATCAAAGCTATAGACCCACCACTAATTGGACTTGAAAATGCATCAAATGAGTAAAGGCCATACTTTTCAAATAAGTGATTAATTGATTTCAGTGAAAAATAAAATAAATGTTCATGATAGATAGAATCATAGTGCAACTCCTTTGCTATGATATCTGCGTAGTGAAATTCTACAACAACCAAGCCCTCTGCTTCTACTAGTTCGGACATTCCCTTTGCAATAGAATGAATCTCTTCAACATGGGGAATTACGTTTCGGGCCATAACAACATTTGGTCTTTGGTATTCCGCTAAAATTTTCTTTGAAACTTCCTCATTAAAAAACTCTGCCAATGTAGGAATGCCATCTTGAGTTGCTTTTTCCGCAATATTTTTTGCTGGATCTACACCTAGTACGCCACAGCCTCTGCTTTTAAACTTGGACAAAAAAGTCCCGTCATTACTTGCCACCTCTACAACAAAAGGATTCCCAACGCTTAACCTCTTGAGAACTTCAGAGGCATAATACTCACTATACTCTCTTGCCGTTTTGGAAGTCGCTGTTACCCAAACATACTTACTAAATAAATATTTAGGATCAACTGTCGCCGTTAATTGTACCGTACTACAGTTCTCACATTGAACTAACTTAAGAGGTGCCATTGGTAAATCTTCGTTCACATTGGCTCTTAAACTGTTTGCAGGAGGTTGTTCACCTAAATCCAAAACTTCCTGCAATTTATCTGAATCACAAATTCTACACTCTTTAATTTCGTAATATATTTTTTCTTTACTCATATTTACCCAATAACTCTTAATTTATTATCTATTTTACCTTGCTCAATCATACCATTTAATCTCATAAGCCGTGTCGTCTTCCATCCTCTAAAATCATTTTCTGAGAAATGGTTCTTTTCAAAGAAATTTATAAGCTCTTCTGCACCTTTATCTAAATTCCATGAAGGCTTAAAATAATCTTTGAGCTCAGTTAAAATACGATTGAATGAAACTTTATAGGTTCTAGAATCTTTGCCATGCTCCCCTGTAAAAATTAATTTACTCTGAGGAACGGCACGTTGTGCAGCTTGAGCTAAATCTCTAACTGTGAAATTTCCATTGGGAATTCCCACATTAAAAGCTCGCCCTGCAAGCAAATTTTTTGGAGCGTTGATCCCGGCAATAAAAGCAGCACATACATCTCTTACATGCACCACTGGGCGCCAAGGAGAACCATCACTTTTGATTTCAATTTTATTCGTTGTGTAGGCACAACCCACCAAATTATTAAAAACGATATCACATCTTAATCTTGGACTAGCTCCAAAGACTGTTGACGGTCTAAATGCACATACCATAAATTCATCTGTCTGCATTTTCATCAGCTCAAGCTCAGCTTCCCACTTCGTACGTGCATAAGACGTCACTGGATTTTTTTCGCTTGAATCTTCATCCAACTCATTATCTGTGTTAGATACTCCATACATACTTTGTGAAGATGCGTATATGAATCTTTTGATACCTGCTTCCTTAGCGACTTTTGCTAACTTAATTGTACCACCCAAGTTTATTTCTTCAGTTAGGCCTGGCGCTAACTCTCCAAGAGGATCATTAGATAGACCTGCCAGATGAATGATACTATCAATTCCTTTTACATCTGAGAGCTCAACATCGCGTATATCTTTAATAATTTGTTTGTGTTTTGAAGACACCTCACCAAAAGTGCAATCCATAAAGTATCCGCTATCAAAACCTATGACCTCATGCCCCTCTTGTTCTAAGAGAGGTAGCAAGACAGTCCCGATATATCCCAAATTTCCTGTTAACAGAATTCTCATTTTACACTACCCCTTCAACACTTGTTCGATGGACCGAGCAATCCCAGAAGCATTCAAGCCATACTTTTCAAAAAAATACTTTGGCGATGTTCCGACATCCATAGTGTAATCTCGTGGCGCTAAACTGATTAGCCTACCTTGAATAGGATACCTCGCAACAAACTCACAAAGTGAGCCATATAATCCTGATTCAGGAAAATGATCTTCAACAATAAATATTTTTTTGTATGGCACTAACGCGTTTTTTAAAACCTGCTCATCAAGAGGTCTCAAACGATTCACTACTAAAACGGATACACTCGGATCCTTTTTTCTAACTTCTAAGCACTCTTGAACTAAGTTTCCATATGAAACGAGTAAGATATCTTGTTTTTGACCTTCGATATGAACAATGTGATCATCAGCCACAGGTTGCTCATGATTTCCCTTTGGAATACGAATATATGCAGGTTTATTTCTTTCTAAAATCCGTTCAACCAGCCTAGCCGCATAGCTAACAGAAGAGGGGCAATAAATATCAATTTGAGGGATAGACTTAGCAACACCCCACTCATCAATAATATGATGAGTAGGCCCCAGCGGAGCATTGTCATATCCAGTTGAGGTTCCTAATAGTGTAATTGGGTAATTATGAATTCCAATATCATTTCGAATCTGCTCAAAACACCTATGAATAGCGAAATTTGAAATAGTATATGCAAATGGTCGGTATCCTAAATTCGCAAGCCCCGCACAAACGCCAACCATATTTTGCTCTGCAATACCCACATTTGCGTAGCGTTCTGGATAAGTCTCTTGAAACTTTTCAACAAGATTAATACCCATATCTGCTGTTACAAAAAACACATCAGAATTATCTTTCATATGGGTGTAAATAGAATTTATGATCTGCTCTCTCATGAATTCACCTTTAAACTCTCCAGGTGTGCATGAGCCTCTCGATACTGCTCATCTGTAAGAGATTTGTAATGCCAAATAGGTTGCCATTCAGCGAAAGGTACATCTTTTCCCTTCACAGTGTTGCAAATGATTACCCCAGGCTTATCTTGAGTTTGTATACTTTCAATAGCTGATTGAATAGCCCTAACACTGTGACCATCCACCTCGTGAACATTGAGACCAAACCCTTGAAAGCGCGCAGCTAATGGGTGCATATTAATCACTTTTTCTGTATTTGTAATACTGCTAATGCGATTATTATCTACTAGAACAATAAAATTATTAAGTTTTGCATGAACTGCAAACATGAGAGCTTCCCATATTGAACCCTCCTGAATTTCACCATCACCAACAAGAGCAAGCACTTTAGCATCAGTAATTCCACGAGAACGCATCCCTAGGGCGCAACCAACTGCTACATTAATTCCGTGGCCTAAGGCTCCCGTCGAATGCTCAACACCTTTAACTTCATGACTCACATGCCCTGCAAGTACGGATCCGTCCTTATGGTACGTTTCTAGGGCCGCCATTGGGAGTATTCCAAAGTGCGCCATAGTTGCATAGGTGGCAGCGGCACAGTGACCTTTACTCACCAAAATTCTAGAACGGTCTTTTGCATTCTCCTGAATTTTTTTGCAATCCACGCTACTGTACATGGCTACCAACATTTCGATTGCAGACATGTTTGAACCTAGATGACTAGCTTTACCTTGGTAAAGCATGGTTAAAACACTCTGTCTCACAGCAATAGGATTTACCTTCATCCCTTATTTCCAGTGATTGATTGAATTTTATTATACGGATGATTAAGAAGAATCAATCCGGTTCTGACTTCAAGATTTAGCTTCCCATTGTCTGTCATACAAAGTGGAAAATAATTTCTTTCAACACAAACTCTAAAAAAAGCGTTAGACCAGTTGATGTCGTCCACCACCAATGTGCCGCCTTCAGACATCTTCTCAATTGCCAATGTCATTTCTTGAACTACAAAATCATGTGAATGATCGCTATCGTGTATATAGAAATCAAATTTTTTATTTAATTTAGGGATCTCGTCTAAACTGCTTCCTTCTATCATCTGCCATTGACTCATTAAATACTCAGGCACGATAAATCCAGGAGAAATACTTTCATCATAAAACTCAGAGTCCCCTACGAATGGATGTCTCGAATGACGGACCTCTGAGAGATTCTCTTTTTTCAAATTTTTTATTTTGCTATCGGGTAAATCTATTGAGATCAACTCGCCTCTTCCGTTTTTGTAAAGAGCATTGAGCATGAAGGCCGTATTACCTCCATAATAAACTCCCGTCTCCAGGCAGAATGAAGGTTTCAAATGTCTAATTAAGGAATAAAGAAGTATACGTTGAAACGCGAACCAATCTAGAGAGCTCACTTCTCCACCGCCAAAAATTCCTTTAGTGAATTTTTTTTGATCTCTAGCATTTGTAATTTGCCTATTGATACCATCTAAAAACTGCACATCATCAAGAAGTTCGTTGTAATACCCCGTGAGTACTTCGGATGAGATATTGTAATACTTTGCAACAGCTTGAAGGTTATAAATATTGCTTTGTCTTGTTTCTTCAATTCTCAAAAATCACCTCACCCATTAGATATACATTTTAAGTAGCCACTTGGAGCTGCTGTAATCATTAATTTATTTTGAATTTCTTCATCAATTTCAAACCGGTTTGTTTTCTGCAAGAACTCATCAACAGCCTTCTTTGGCCCGTTTTTGTATCCCCACGGACGACCTGCAGATAACTCATCCGATAAATCATCTATCACTGTATCAAAAACAATTAGATAGCTATCTTTTTGTACAAGAGGTGAATAAAGTTCTAATTCTTGCTTTACATGCTCGTACGTGTGATTTGAATCTAAAATAACGAGCGCTTTTTTATTACCCACGCGTTTCTTTACCTCAGCTATTGTTTCAGCTGAAACCGAAGATCCCTGAAGTAACTGAATTCTTTTACTCATAGGATGAGCAAGAATCGCCTCACGATTGTGAGAGCGAATATCAATATCAATCCCCAATACCTCCGCCGGAGAACCAATTAACTCTAGCATAGATGCAGAAAAAATGATGGAACCACCACGCGCAATACCCGCTTCAACAATAATCTCTGGCTTTACCTTAAATATAATTTCTTGTAATGCCAAAATATCTTGTGGGTATTGGATAATTGGTCTTCCTAGCCAGGTAAAATTATAGGTATATTTGTTTTCTACAGAGGACTTGATCCATTTGTCAGTGACACTGCGAAACCGTTCGTCAGCACCTTGGCAAGCCACATTATCTTTCGTCATTTTTACAAATTCATTATGATCACTCATACTCATGCACTCCAATACTGTTAACTTACAACAAACTCAGGATGATCAAATTCAAACCAATTGTTTTCAATCATTCCATTAGGCCAACCTCTACGAATTGCATCTTCATGGTTAAAATCTGCAAAGCGCATTTGTAAAGACCATCGAAT
>CAUJDY010000156.1 GCA_963169805.1 Bdellovibrionota bacterium
ATTTATTAAAAGAGGATAAAACGGAAATTCTGCCTTTAGAGGTGACAAGTTCATGCAAAGAGCGCGATGTAGCTTCGGTAACAAGTCAATTAAAGTGGTTACACCAAGGTGTAGACCATGTGGTTCCTTTAATGAAGTCTGCTCTGGAGGGACAAAGATTACACAAAATTTTTGAATCTCTAAAATATACAGATTTATCTCAAGTTATAAGTGGAATGGAAGTGAAGGATAAGCAAGCTATAGAGTGGTTATGGGCGCAAACGCAAATTCCATTTCCTGATATTTTAAAAAATGGATATGCAGAGTGGGGGTTTGTTCTTAAAACTTCAGAAGGCTCCTTATCTGGACAAATTGATCTATGGGGACAAGTTAACGATCGAATTTGGATTCTAGATTATAAAACGGGAAAGAGTACTTACCATGAAAAGGCCTTGTTACAGCTTAAAACTTATGCCCAAGCATTATCAGAATATATGCCAGGAAAACCAATATCTTTGGCTGCTATCTATCCGTTTGAACAAATCATAAAAATACAACAGTTTGAAATTTAAGTTAGATGTGAGTTTTAATCCAATCGGCCATTTCTTTAAAACACACATGTCTTTCGATATCATTATAAATTTCATGGTGTGAGTTTTCATAAATGGTCAAAGTTTTATCTTTTGAGCCTAAGGTTTTAAAAAACTCTTGAGAGGCTGGTGAGCTGACCACTAAGTCTTTTCCTGATATTTGAAAAAGCATTGGGACGAGAAATCTATGACCAAGCTTTCTGATTTTTTCGGTGTAGTGTAGCATTTCTAAATAGAGCTTTGGCGAAATACGATCATGTCTGAGGGGATCCTTTTCAAACTCTTCTAGAATCTTCTTTTCATGGGAGAGATGCTTATTTGGAATTTCATTCCACATGGTCATATTAGGTAAAAGTTCCGCCAAATATTTTGCTCCGGTTTTTTTGAAAGCAGGAACATCAACGGCTACTCCCAGGAGTGGCGAGCTCAACACAGATCCCAGAACCTGCAGCTGAGGATATTCAACCAATGTGTTGAGGGTAACTAATCCACCCATAGAGTGAGAGGATAGTAGAATATTATCAGCCTGAACTTCTTTTTTGAGAAACTCGATGAAAAGAACTAGATCGTCAGAAAAGTTTTGAAACTCTTTGATGACTCCTCTTTTGCCTTCAGAGCGCCCATGTCCTCTCAGATCCCAGCAGTAAATACTTAAAAAATCTGGTCCGAGCTCTTTTTGTAGTCCATCTACCAACCTTAAATAGCAGTCGCTGTGTTCACCTAATCCATGTGTCACGACTAAAGTCGCACGCGCAGTCTCGCTGACCCACCCTTGGAAGAAGAGTTCAAAGTCATTTTTGCCTCGAAAATAGCCTTCTGTTCTTTTCATGTATGGAATTCTCCATTGAAAGCTCAATTAAGGTCAAGTGACATTGTTAAAATTTAGGAGATGGGATACACTAACGAAATGAAGTTTATACAGCTTGTGTTTACATCAATCTTCGTGATGGCCATTCTTTGTGTTTTTCCTAAAGAAGCGTATGCTCAATCACAGCCGCAAGGAGATGCCGTCTCTTTTTACTTGGGGCCTGTTCTTCCTAAAAATATATCGGCTACAGACGAAATCTTAAATGCCTGGGGATTTCGCTATGCTTATGAACGCTCAGCAGGGAAGTATTTTGAATTAGGCTTTACGATGTCAAACTCTGAAAACTCTGAATTTAGAAATTTAGATCTAAGCGTTCGAGCTGATATTCCAGTACAAGATTTAACGGCCTTCTTTTTGGCTGGCCCTGATATGGTTGTATACCAGGGAACTTATTACCTTGGAGTCCATATTGGAGGAGGTCTTTTGACACACTTATCGGAGAGTGTGTTTTTTAGGACCGAGATGAGGTTTAATTTTCATCCTGGAACGGCACTTCTTTTCTTCTTCGGATTTGATTTTCACTTTTAATATTGATAGCGTGGGGCCCGAAGTTGTTATTTAGGGGGCGCTATGGCTACAAATCTCAAGCAAGAGCTTATTCAACTGATCCGTGAAAAATCCTATGAAAAAAGAGAAGTCACTTTGTCGTCAGGATTAAAGAGTGATTTTTACGTGGATATGAAGCAAACGCTACTTCATGCAAAAGGTATTTCTTTAGTTGCTCAATTGATGTTGCAAGAGCTGAAATCACTAGAAGGACACATTCGAGGAGTTGGCGGGCTTACAATGGGAGCTGATCCCATGTCGACAGCCGTCAGTATGCTAAGTTTGAATTGGAAATCCCCTCTTCATGCTTTCTATATTCGTAAAGAACCAAAAGGGCACGGAACAAATCAATGGGTTGAGGGGATTAAAAATTTCTCTCCAGGAGATAAGGTCTACATTCTTGAGGATGTCGTTACAACGGGAGGATCTAGTCTAAAGGCTGTAGAGCGAGCACAGCTTGCTGGGCTTGATGTGCTTGGGATTCTCACTTGTGTTGATCGTGAAGAAGGTGGTCGTGAACATATTGAAAAACAAGGGCTAAAGCTATTATCCCTTGTGACTAAAACTGAAATTGTGAATAATTAATCCATGAGAATTATTTTTGCAGCACTGATGTCCGCTTTTTTATTATCATGTTCATCTACAGCAGAGCGATCTGAGGTTGATTATTACGATCTCATCGAGAAATACTCTGTGCGTAAAGAGCTGCATCAAGGGCTAATGAACATACTTCAAATCAATGCGACCTACTTAAACTCAAAAGTACAAAGATCTCAAATTCAAAAAAAATCTCAAGCTTTCAACTGGACGACTGCGGATATTGAATCTGCAATGTCAAAAATGGATGAGAGTTTAAGAAGTGAGACAGTTTTGTTTATGAGTTTTTTTTCGCCAACACCAAAGCTGGATGACTTAGATAAGATTCAATCTGTTTGGAAAATATTTTTAGATGTTAATAACAAAAGGTATGAAGGTAAGGCCGTCAAGCAAAGTGGCGTTTACGATGAATTCTTAGAATTTTATCCATACCACACACGGTTTGGTACGCCTTATAAAGTAATCTTTAATGTTCCCGCAATCAACATAGAGGATTATCCTTCAAAGTTAACCATAACTGGAACGCTGGGGTCTATCTCTGTAGATTTCCCAGCACGATAGACTGTAGATTTAAGATAAAATTTTTTTTGAATCAATATATGTCTTACTCGACTTCGAACATCCTCGCAGTAGCTGTGGAACTTGTCTCGTAAGACATTTATAAATTCAAAAAAATTTTATCTTAAATGAGAGTATCTTTTGGTTTTGTAGAGGTTTTGGGATAGTCAATGTTGTAGTGAACGCCGCGAGATTCTTTGCGTTTCAATGCGCATTTCACTGTGAGTTGAGCCATTAGCGCAATATTTCTAAGTTCCAAAATGTCAGAGTTGAGTTTGAAATTCCAGTAATACTCTTTAATTTCTGCCATTAAGTTTGTAAGACGGTGATCTGCTCTTTCAAGACGTTTTTTAGACCGAACAATTCCAACGTAATTCCACATAAGCCTTCGAACTTCGTCCCATAAATGAGAAATGACTGCTAGTTCATCTTCGTCTTCATTTTGTGAGTAGTGCCATGCTTTTGGAGTTAGTTCTGTGAGATTTAAATTCTGATTTTTGAGATACTCTGAAGCCTCATGTGCGTAGGCAAGGCACTCTAAGAGGGAGTTTGAGGCCAGACGATTTGCTCCGTGCAGTCCGCTACAAGCAGATTCACCTATTGCAAATAGTCCGGGGATGTCAGTTTGTCCTTTGTTATCTATGTGTATTCCTCCACACAAATAGTGAGCAGCAGGAACAACAGGAATCGGTTGTTTTGTAATGTCGATGCCAAACTCTAAGCACTTTGCGTATACAACAGGGAACCGTTCTTTTATGAATGCCTCTGATTTATGAGTGATATCAATATAGACACACTCCTTACCAGAAAGTTTCATTTCTTTATCAATTGCGAGTGCAACGATATCGCGCGGAGCAAGGCTTCCCATCTCATGATACTTTTTCATGAAGGGCTCTTTGTTGTGGTTAATGAGTTCTCCACCTTCTCCACGAATCGCTTCTGTAATCAGAAAATTTCGTGCAGTTGGATGGTAAAGACATGTTGGGTGGAACTGCATCATTTCTAAGTTTGCAACCCGAGCTCCCGCTCGGTGAGCCATAGCAATTCCATCACCAGTTGCCCCGTCCCAGTTTGATGTATAAAGATAAATCTTTCCAGCTCCGCCTGTTGCTAAGATAGTTGCTTTGGCTAAAAACGTCTTAACTTCTCCTGTTGATGTATGAAGTACATAGGCTCCTAGGCAACGATTCTCAGACGTAATATAGGGATCTACTTTTCGAGATAAAATAAGGTCAATTGCAAAATGATTTTCAAGGAGTTCAATATTAGGATGATTTTTAACTGCTTTGAGTAAAGCTTCGTGAATAGCTAATCCCGTGTAGTCTTTCACATGAAGAATACGTCTTTGGGAGTGGCCGCCCTCTTTTGTAAGGTCGATGGACTTACTGTCTCCTGATAAATCAAACTGTACGCCCCAATGAATTAAATCATCAATACGATCGGGAGCTTGTTCAACAACCATTCGTACAACATTTTCACGGCATAAGCCGGCGCCTGCCTTGAGCGTATCTTGAATATGATTTTCAAAATTATCAGATTCATCCCATACAGCTGCTATTCCACCCTGTGCCCAGCGTGTATTAGAAAAAGTAGATTGGGTTTTTGATAAAATAGTTACTTTAGAGTGTTCTGCCATTTTAAGAGCAAAACTTAATCCTGCTAGGCCTGTTCCAATAACGAGATAATCTGACTTATAGGTCATAACACCTTATACTGCGGTTAGCGTTGAACGTCAAAGTTTGCGTTCAACGTTTCCATCAGAATCAAAGCATGCTCTTTGAAGAGTTTTTGTCTTTTCTATAGCGGCATCATACTCCTCTTTAGAGATATCCATAAGAGTCATAGTGACCTCAAAGGAATAAGGAGTTTTGTTGTCTCTTAAAAGACCAACTGCCGTCATAAGAATTCTGAAACCATGTGGATCTTCTTTAACCCTCATAACATATGGAGTTTCTTTTTCCTTAACGTCACCACACGGGTCATTTTTATAATCCACTATCTGTAAAAAAACATCTTGTCCATCATCCATGAGGTAATATTTTGAGGTGCCAAATTCATAGTATTTTCCAGTAGGCCGAAAGCTTGTCGTATGAATACCTTCTGCGGTTATATGAGCGTATGTAATATCTTGAGCCATATGCCCAGATCTTTGTATATTGTTTGTGATATTTTTATAGCTTGCGCCAACGTACTTGTAATACCCCTCAAGGGCGTCTGCAGATGATGTGAGGAGTATAAATCCTAAGATTAATAGTATTTTCATTCGAACTCCTTATCTTTCTTAAATATTTTTTGCATAGACGAGTAAAGTGTATGGACACAATTAACAAGTTCCTCTTTAAGAGCGGGCGCGTTTACAAGTTTGTCGTATCCTAAAATATTCATATGAATTAATTCAGAAGATCTTACAGGATGCTTTAGAAAACATTTTGCCTGAATTCTCATATAGCCAGTTTCGGCTAACATTGTCCCTTTAGAGGCCAATTGAGTAATTTGTTGCTTCGGAAATTTAAAACTATCAATGGTCTTAAACCAGCATCTAGAAGAGTTATCAGACTCTCGTACTTTTGAATTGCACTCCAGCTTGAGAGTTACTATTTGTCCGATGTTAGAATAACCTAGAACGTTGTTGTCAAAGTGCCCTACCTCTTCTTTTATTGCATGGTTCAAAGATGAGATAACGTCTGACTTACTCCAATACTCATTTGGAAAAATACCATATGGATTATCAAAAATAACTCTAGAATGACTATCGGATCTTGCTTTTTTTATCTCGATATCTCTTAACGTCTTAGCTGCTGCAAAGGTTTCTTGTGCGCAGGCTTTTAATGTTTTTGTGAAATTGTCAGTTAGTTTTAGAGTCCTGTTTTGATCATGTTTATAAAAAGAAGAAGAACTTGTTTGCTTAGTTTCTAGGAAACAATAGTTTTTTAATTCAAGAATCACTTTTTCTGAAAGTAAATATGAACTTTGAGGAGGCTCAGATTCAATAAAAGAATTTTCAATTGGAACCAGTTTAGTTTTGACTTTTAGATAAGGTATCGGGCGGATGTAGCAATTTTGCCGAACCGACCTATCAATAGGATTATGTAGGACACTTGATTTTTTATTACAAATTACAGTCATCATAAGAGTTATTGGAGATCCACGACTTGTAAAGTGAGTATCTGTAAAGTGGTAGGTGGTATTAGATTTTAGATATGTGTTGAGTTCATCAATATCACTTTGAGGTATTTTGAAATCTACAGCATCAGCTGTGAGAGTAGGAAGAATTGATAGAAGTGTTGTTAGTAGCAAAATAATCATTAAATGTGTCATGACTCATACCTCGTTAAGGCACTCTCCTTATTACAATCCCAAGGCCATTGCTTTGGTGTTGCTATATGCATTTAAAATACAGATAGACCCAACGCCCATGAAAATATGTCAAAAGAGAGGCCCAAAAATGGTGCCAGGCACTTGTAAACGTTTTTTTAAAAACGTTTCCAAGTGCCTGGCACCTTTTTTGGGCTACGGAATTGTATTAAATTCAGTTAATTGAACTTAAAAGCGAATTAAATCTACTTAGAGCTGGGTCTCTAGTTTGCCTATTGGAATATGTGCCTTGGGAGGTGCTATGGGTAAAGGAAAACAAATGAAGATATATATGACATTGATTCTAATGTTGGGATTTGTAGCGGCTTTGGTTTTTGCGCCAAAGGCTCATTCCATGACTGCCGCGGAAATTGAACCAGGAGTCATTGAGCTCAACACAACTACAGTGAATGGATTTTCCATAACTGAATATGCAGAAAAAAAAGTACGTGGCAAAACATGGGTGTACTTTTGTGTTAAGGCAGAAAGATCTACTAAATCTGCAAAATGCTTCTACGGATTAAAAGAAGAATTCAAAGAAGTTAAAATTGGTTTAACACTTAATGGTCTTCAATATTCACTAAAAAACAGAATTGTTAATACCAAAGGCCATATCCCTGTACAAAAGTCTGGATATTTTTATAGAGCATTAATCGTTCGACCCCAAACATAAGACCAGTTTGGTATGGATGCTTGATCACTTAAAATCTAAAAATTAAAATAAAATTGAGTACTTATATATCGCAAAGGTGAACTCGCTTTTGCGGTAGATGCTATTAATGAGTTTTCAAGGAAGAGGACTTCATGCGTTTATCCATCAGGACGAAAATGTTTTTCTTAGTTACGTTCGTATTAATGGGCTCTGTGCTCGCAGTGCTTTGGAAAACACGTACCATTTTTTTTGAAGATAAATATGATTTCATACGACAACTATCAAGCAAGTTATCTGCAAGTACGGCAAGACTCGCTCAAGAAAAATTATCTGAGCTACAAAATAATATGGCTCTTTTTGTTAGTACGCGCGAATCTCTCAAAAAAATAAGATCAGGAAAAGATTTAAATAAAGTTTTATTTGAAAGGAATCCGCAGTTTCTTGCAGTATCTGTACAGAAAAGCAAAGATAAAGTATGGGAGACTGAGTGGATACAGGTTACAGAGGATGCAGAGAAAAATTGGGGAGAAAACTTTTCTGAGACAATTTTTAGAAGTTTAAACTACTCTACGCTAGCAACTGGAACTATACAGCTTAATCGTGTCGCTGACTCTAAGGGGAATCCATATTTTGTTTTATCTTTTCTAGCTGACTTAAAAGAAGAGAATCAAGAAGGTAAACTATCAAGCGTTGTTGCAATTCTTAACTCTACTTTTCTGAGCGATATTGTTAAAGACTTTAAAGGTGACTTAAACACTGTGTTTCTAGTTGATAACAAAGGCTACATTGTCGCACACCCAATAGATGATCAAGTGGGTACGGAAAACTTAAAACATCCTGTGATTCAGGCGATCGCGTCAGGACGAGAAAGTGGGAGCGGACAGTTCCGTTTGCCAGATGGAGAAGATGTTATTGCAAACTTTAATCCTGTTGCAGGAACAAATCTTTATATGGTTATTACAACACCAGAAAAGCAAGCTTTTTTGGCTGCTAGAGATTTAATCATAACTGTTATTACATTTGGATTTGGTTTTTTAATAATTGGATCTGTGCTTGCTTTTATTGTCTCCTCTCGTATCACTAAGCCACTGAATGAGCTTAAAGAAATTGCCTCTGTTATAGGATCAGGAGACTTCAAGACAGAGGTCAATATTGTTGCTTCAGATGAAGTTGGGGAGCTTGCAAAGAGTATTGATAAAATGAAGGTATCTTTACTGGAGAGAGATGAAAAAATTGAACATTCTAAGATGGCTCTTGTACAAAGTGAGAAAATGTCTGCTTTTGGTCAGCTAAGTGCAGGAATTGCTCATGAAGTTAAAAATCCTCTGGCGGGAATTTTGGGGCATGCCCAGCTAGCAAAATCAAAGGCAAAAGATCCTGAGCTTGCAAAGCATATTGATATGATCGAAAAAGAAACACGTAGAACAAAAGAAATTATAGAAAACTTAATGAAATTTGCGCGTGCAGAGAAGCCAGAGCTAAGTCCAACAGATTTACACGAAACTGTGAGTAGAGCTGTGGATTTAGTGGATCACCAGATTACTCTGCAAGGAATCAAAATTATAAGAGACTTTAAGCATGTCTCTCAGGCAAATGCGAATTCAAATCAAATTCAGCAAGTATTATTGAATTTGATGATGAATGCTGGCCATGCCATGGAGAATTGCCAAACAAAAGAACTCAAAGTGAGTGTTGAGGATGTAGGACC
>CAUJDY010000157.1 GCA_963169805.1 Bdellovibrionota bacterium
CTCTCAATGAAGCCAATACATTGCTGGATTATGGCTCAAAGGATTGGGGGAAACTCATATTTTATGGGTTATATACTGGCAATATCCCAGGACAGGGTATCCCTTTGGTAAACTGGCTTCGTGGGCTATCAGATTCAGCAACTGAAAAAGAATATACTCAACTTAAGTCAGCAATTGCTATGTTCAAAAAAATCTCTGATAAAAAGGATGGAGATTTAATTAGAAGTATGCTCCATGATAAAATTTCTTGTACAGAATTGAGCCCCGATGTTTCCGATGGAATTGAATTGGTAGGCGGACAACTTGCCGGATATGGTTCAAACGGATGTCCAGGATATTCAATTTTGAGTAGTCCTTTTGATTCGGCAAAACTTCCCCTACATTCCACGATTATTTATATTGAAGGAGACAGTGATCCTGCAACCCCTATATGGCAATCACTTTACCATTTCAATTCTGAATCCCAATCAAATCGATTTTTTATTAGTATCAAAGAAGGCGGTCATTTTTCTTGGAATATTAATTTGGCCGAATGCAAAGAAGAAATATGGAGAGAAGTAGCACAGCAGACTTTTAGAATACCAGAGGCTCTTAAGAAATGTTCAGCACCAGTAAATATTAAAATTGGATCACTTAATACAAAAGAGAACAATTAAAATGTATAAATTAAAGTCACTTTTTATAATATTATTTTTATTTACACTAAAAGTTGAAGCTACTCCAAGAGGATGTATTGCAATATATAAAGACAATATTCCGATTTCAGTTGAAGTAGATCTGCCAAATTTTTCTGAAGGAATTTTTCAAACGCAGCAGTTTAGTTTTTCTAATCTTCCATCGAATATGATTCCGAATCAAAAAGGAAGTTATTGTTATGAATTAGATGATGATCGTTTTGCCTTTGTTCACAGTTACTTTTATGCTGTAAATATGATTCTTGATTACAATCAAATTTCCAAAAAACTTAATCTTTCATTACCCAAAAAATTAGTTTGGACTCTAGTCAATGATTCGAGTAGTGCGACTAGCGGGTATACTGACATTAATACGGGTAAAATAAGCTATCCAAAACCCACTGTTGACCAATCAACCTTATGTCATGAAATAGGCCATTGGGTCCATTACGGTGCAGCAGGAAGAGATCATTTTGGTAATTCGCCCCCTATGAGCTTAGAAAGAGCTTTAATGTCAGGCGTGGAGGAAGGAAGTGCAAATCTTCTAGCCTCTTTACATTTGGGGATAACTAAAATTGGAGTTTATGATGGTTTTGAAGTTTATACTGATATCGACAGTTTTGTAAGATTTCCAGATGTGGTTCCAAGCACTCTTGATTTTATGAATCAAATTCTTTCTGCTGCAAAATTTAATGCCGCTTATCCTTCTTATGTCGATGGTATTAAAAGTATTCTTTCTCAAGCACAAAATGATGCTCCCCTTTTAACATATTTAAAACTACCCAATCCATATACGGCTTCTAATGTTATAAATCAACCAGTCTGGAGAGCTGCAGTGAGGTATGGATTTGAAAATATTAAACTTATTTATATTCAAGCACTATCGAATTTAAATCAGGATCACAGTTATTCGTATACAGACCTTGCTAAAGAATTAATAAAAGTCTCCTCAAAATACAATTTTAATATTGCAAACGACTTATCTAATGCATTTAAATCAAGTGGTTTGGATATTGAAAAATGATATTGGACCTTGTATTTTTTAAATGCTCCGTGAAAATGGTAAAAACTCATTTTATTAGAGTTATTTGCAGTACTGGCCTTTGAACCTTGGCTCTGTTTTAGGAAGTCTCAACTTGAATAGCTGAACAACCTCAAGTTAATTTCTTTTAAAAAAGTCATTCATAAAAGACAAAAATTAGAAATCCGATTTTCTGCATTTTTTTTAAGGAGACAGTATTCCGAACGGACCTAAATAATTAAAATTTATTCATTTTTAATCTTTTCAAAATATACGAATCCAAATTTCCGTTATTTCCGAGATATCGGATTACTCTTAAATTTCTAAAATATTATATTAGATTCAACGGTTTATCAAAATTTACCCTCTTTTTCATAATCTTGGCATCGTTCTTGTGTAAGGAGAATACAGGAATTGCTTAATACGAAGAGGAGGATGCTATGAAACCAAAAATTCGAAAGTCCCAGAAGACAGAAAAAAGATTAAAACGACGGACTCATTGTCCAGCATGTGGAAGCACGGATCTTATTAATGAACCTTCGGATCAGATCTGTTGTGATTGCGACTGGAACACTTTCTATGAGTTTGTTGAGGCAGGCCTCATGGATAACGTGCCTTTAGCAGCAGTCCAGCACTTCTACGGCGCTGATCTATTTAAAGACAATGGAACGGAAACACAGACGATCATCAGTGACCACGAGATCACTGAAATAAATAAAAATTTAAATTTAGAGCAAATTGCTTAAACGAAAGGATTAAATATGAACTTCTTAAAAACAAAATTTTCTTGGTTAGTAGGTATTTTTGATCATCTCTTCACAATTCCTAATATGGACATTAGTTATTTTGAATTTGAAGAATTAGAAAGAAAAAAAGTTCAACCCCGAACCATTCGCGAAGAACTCTTCTATTAATAAGGAACATATATGAAAACACGCGCAGAACTTATGGCAAATAGAATGAAGTACCTTCAAACTCTGCTCAGGTCATTAAAAGCAGAGGTTTCAACGGATGAGCTACTTCAAAATCAAAGACTTTTGGAATTAATTAAGAATATGGAGTTTCAATTAAAACACATGGAGCTAGCTTATGTTGGAAATAGAAATGCCAAATAAAAAATGTGAAAAGGATGTAGCTCATATTAGAGAGCTTTTTTGCGAATTGATGCGTTCTTTATCTTACCGAGAGCGAAGAGAGAATTTTCGCCTTAAAAGAAGAGCGCGCTTGGCTATTTTTCAACTAGGACTTTGCCGTGAATTAGCAAGGTCTCTTGATTAAGTAGTCTTAGATTAATGTAAAATTAAATTTTTATTAGCCCCCCTTAAATTAAGAGAATTTAAAAGGAGAAGATGAATGAGCAATAATCGTTATGAAATTTATAGAGGTCGTGAAGTTAATAATCAATTGGTGGGGCTTAGACTGAGCGGGTATGCTTTTCAAAATGAAGGTGAAGCCTTTTATAGAGTAAAGTTATTTTTCTTACCTGATCAAAATTATTATATGTCTAAAAACCAAGGTGATGGCTATACTATTTTTTCAAAAATGACGACATCTAATGAAGGAAAAATAGTTTTTCAAAATCCGGTGGGTTTTGCAAAAATTCTGGATCAGATTAAAACTCACCTCTATTTGCGCTTTCCAGACTTAGCATCTCACATGTTTATGAGTCTGTATCCCACAAGTAACAATCAAGTAGCCTAAATGGCCATTAAGACTCTTTGAAAATAGCCTCTTATTTTTTTAAATGAGGTGAGATTTGAAGTTTAAAATTGATTTTCAATTTTTATTTTTACTGTTTTGTACTTTGGCATTGCCAATCTTTGCTCATGCTTCCGTTGAATCTTCCATGGCAGCATTGCAATCAAAACTTTTGGGCACCATTTTGCCCTTAGTGAGCGTGCTTGGTTTAGTCTTTGCGGGACTTTCCTATTTATCAGGCTCTCCCAATGCAAGGGCCTATTTAACCTATTCCATTATAGGAGCCGTGATCGGCTTTGGCGCCGTGTGCCGCGAGCAAGCAGGCATGGCGTAAGTCATGACTACTTGGTGCTGCATTAAAGATGAGGGTAGGTCCCTCAAGATCGGTGTTCAGGCACTGGTCTTAATCCACCTCAAGCGGCTGTGGTCAAAAGCCATGGTCGTGAGCGTTGAGGAAACGATGCACGTGATGCATCAGGAAGGAGTCAAAAAGATGAGTAAAAACGAACTGTCGTTGTCGCGTCGAGAATCCAAAAACGATGTCAAAACCAACGAAAGAGCCCTTTGTTGGGATAAGTTTAGCGGTTACCTGGTTACTGAGCTAAACGGCATCCGGCGTGGAGACAGCATGATCTTGACTCAGGCTTTAATGTGGAACGCGGGAACCTTCGGCTCGGATGTTAAGGGAGAAGCTCAAGCGGACGAAACCGTAAGAGCCAGAGTACCAATGCCGAGCAAAGGGTCAGAGCAACCCATAGTAGTGATGAAATCTGTGAAAGCAGATGGAGCGAAGGGGTTGCGTTGCTCGGGTGTTTTTGTTGGCCAACTGCTTTTAGCAGGAGGAGCCAATGAATAACATCAAGTCGTTCAATATTTCTAAACAATCTGTATGGAGGGCATATGAGTTAGTGAAAGCTAATAAAGGTTCACATGGTATTGATGGACAGTCGATCGAAGATTTTGAGAAAGATTTGAAGAAGAATCTTTATAAAATCTGGAATCGAATGTCGGCTGGAACTTATTTCCCGCCAGCGGTTAGAGGTTGTGAAATCGACAAAAGAGATGGAACCAAGAGACTACTTGGGATTCCAACTGTCAGTGATAGAATTGCTCAAGCAGTAGTTAAATTATACTTAGAGCCAATTACTGATCCTGAATTTCACGACGATTCATTTGGCTACAGACCAAAGAAGTCAGCATTGCAAGCAGTGGGTTTGTGTAGAACAAGATGCCACAAATTTGATTGGGTACTAGATCTGGATATCAAAGGTTTCTTTGATAACTTAGATCACGACCTTGTCATGCGCGCAGTGAAGAAGCACACAGAAGAGAAATGGGTTCTTCTGTACATCGAAAGATGGCTGAAGGCTTCAATGCAGTTACCAGATGGAACTTTGGTTCAACGAACCAAGGGTACGCCGCAGGGAGGCGTTATCAGCCCTCTACTCGCTAACATTTTCCTTCATCATGCATTTGATGACTGGTTTGTTAAGCGATTTCCGAAATTGCAATTTGAGCGTTATGCTGACGATATTATCGTACATTGTCAAACGCACAAAGAAACTCAGTTTGTGAAACACACAATTAGAGAACGATTGGAACTCTGTAAGCTCGAACTACACCCATTAAAATCAAAAGTAGTTTATTGCTCCGATACCAAACGAGATGGCTCAAAATTTTATATGTCGAAGAATCCACCGGCAATAAGTTTTGACTTTCTAGGTTTCACATTCAGAAGAAGAACAGCAAAAGGAAATCAAGGAAGATTATTTGATGGATTTTTGCCAGCAATTTCTAGAGCAGCACGCAAAGAAATTCAGGAAACTATTCGTTCGTGGTATTTCACTCACAAGACCGAAAAGGAATTGGAAGATTTATCTCGAATGTTCAATCCTGTATTGCGTGGTTGGATACAATACTATGGTTCCTATAGCCGTAATGAACTCAAGTTTATGAACCATCAGTTGAATCTCATCTTACAAAGATGGGCACAACGGAAATATAAACCGCTTCATAGAAAATCTGCCAAGGCATACGAGTGGTTACTTCGAATTATAAAGGAGAAACCGCATCTGTTTGCTACTTGGAAGACGTTTCATGGAGTTGGACGATGATGAACAATGGGAGCCGTATGAATCGAGAGGTTCAAGTACGGTTCTGCGAGGGGCTGGAGCTGAAATGCTCCGGCCAACTCACTGAGAGCATTGTGGGATTTATTAGAAGTATCGTGAACTAACTTTAAAGGAAACAGGCAAGCCTATAGCGTTATATATCTTTATTTTTTTGAACACTAAAGTGTAGATGCCTGTTTCCTGATTTTTTGTGAGGAAGTATGCTAACAACCACCAAGGTTAATCGAAGTCTGGATCAAAAAACAGTCATCTTTTTTTTAGAAGTGATTGATCTTTTTACTTTAGTAGCGTTTTGTTCCATTTTAAATCTGATTTTTGGACAAATGGGTCATAAGTTTTTATTAGTCTATTTTCCTACACTGATTTTGGGTGCAATTTTTATTATTGGAAAACGTGGAAAGCCAGAGAGATTTTTATTTCATTTCTTACGTTTTCACATTCAACCAATATTTTTATCCTGTTTTAAAGAAGCCCCTTTAGGATTTTCTCTTATTACAAATCATAAAACTCAGTAAGGAGGTATCAGCTTATGCAAATAGGATTGATTGATAAATTACAAGTATGGGGTTTTGAAGATGAAATTACTCTTTTTAAAGATTCTTCTATGGGGTTTGGATTTAGATTAGAGCCCCATGATGTGGCACACTCCTCTGATGAGGACATTAACCATCTAAAAGAAAAACTGAAGAACTTTCTCGGTAGTTTGCCCGCTCACATTGACCTACAGTTTGTACAGTCCATCGAAAAAGGAGGAAAAGACACTCTCCAGGAGCATTTAAGTTTTTCTAAGAATTCACCTACCCTGGTGAAACATTTAGCTCAGGAAAGACTAAATAAATTTAATGCTCTAGAGGAAGAAGGAAAACTCCCACAGCAGTTTAATTATCTTTTAGTGAGAATTCCTCTAAAAGATAAAAATAATTTAGAAGCTAAGATATTTTCTCTCAGCACCCAAAAAAATGAAAAAATCACGATGATGGCCTTTAAAAAAGGTCTTCATAAAGCAAACCAACTACAAAATGAAATCGAACGCCAATTAATCGCAGCAGGATTCCATGCTCTAAGACTTGAGCCCTCAGAGACAGCAAAACTTATATTTGATAGCTGGAATCCAAATCATCTCTTAGGGTTATCTCAATTTGATGAGTCTGATATCCGAGACCGAGTTGTGGTTTCAGATTTAGTTAAATCAGTAAAGGGATTTAGACTTGGTTCTACTTATCACAGAGTGATAAGCCTTAAGATCTTGCCTGAATATACTTTTGCTGGAATGGCCTCAGGCTTAGTAAATTTACCGTTTTCTTCTAAACTATATTTATCCATTCATGTTCCCGATCAAAATAAAGAAATTGATTGGATGAAGCTCAATAGGCGAATGGCATACGCTATGGTGGTAGGAAAAAAGGGAGTTTCCGACGTTGAAAGTAATGCTAAACTTCAAGATATTGAAGAACTACTCAATGAAGTGGTGAAATTAGGAGAGAAAATATTGTCTGCTTCCATGAATATAGTTCTTAGATCAGAAGTTGAAGAGGATCTGATAGCGCAAACCACCCAGGTGCTCCAAGTCATTCGTGAGCTGGGTGGCTCTGAAGGTATTATAGAAGATTATGCAGCCTTTGATATTTTTGCAGAGATCACTATGCCAAATGCTATAGGAAAAGAGCGGTCTCGAAAGATAAAGTCTTCTAATTTAGCTGACCTTCTCCCTGTTTTTGGTTTATGGCAAGGGTTTGATAAGCCTTCCGTTTTACTAAGAACTCGTATGGGGTCCCTTTTTAAATTTGATCCTTTCTCGCCAAGGCTCACTAATGCCAACCAAATTATTTCTGGAGGAAGTGGCTCAGGGAAAAGTTATCTTACTAATCTTATGATTGGTCAGATGCTTTCTCAAAACCCCAAAGTCTATGTCGTTGATATTGGCGGCTCCTATCAAAAGACCTGTGAATTATTGAATGGGCAGTATGTTCACCTATCTATGGATTCCGGCATTTCGATGAATCCTTTTGATTTACCAGAGGGATGTACTATTCCAACTGATGAAAAAATTAAATTCTTATCCGCTTTAGTTCAAATTATGACAAAAGAAGATGATCAAACCAGTATTGGAAAGCTTGAAAAAGCGGAAGTGGAAAGACTTATTCAGACAGTATATCAAGAGGAATCCACTCCACGTTTATCGCACCTACAAATAAGACTGGTGAAGTCTGAGATTCCAGAGGTCCAAAGAATTGGAAAAATCTTATCTCTTTGGTGCGGTAATACACCCTATGGAAAATTTGTGGATCAACCTACAACCATTCAAATTAATAGCTCCATGGTAAGCTTTGATCTCAAGGGGCTTGAGTCCCACAGTGATTTACAGGCTGCGTGCCTATTTATTATTACAGATCTCGTTTGGCGGACGGTGCAAAAGGATCGATCCGAAATGAAGTTTCTTATTTTTGATGAATCCTGGCGCCTTTTAGAAAGTGATGCTGGAAGTCAGTTTGTGGGAGAAGTTTTTCGAACCTTTCGCAAATACTATGCCTCAGCCATTGCGATCTCACAAAACATTGATGACTTTGCTAAAAGTAAAGCGGCTTCAGCCATTATGCCAAATTCTTCTGTAAAATGGATTTTAAAACAATCCGGAGCCGATTTTAAGCGCCTGGCTGAAGTGCTAAGGCTCAATGAGAGGGAGATCTCGCAAGTTCAGTCCCTCACACAAGTCAAAGGCCAGTATTCAGAAGCCTATTTAATTTGTGAAGATAAAAAAGCTGTGGTTTCAGTGGAGTCTACTCCTATTGAATACTGGCTGGCTACTACAGATCCTAGGGACTACGCCCTCATGAAGAAAGAGCAAAGTCTCACCCAAAAAGAAGGTCTCGAACTTATACAGCATCTCTCTCAAAATTATCCAATGGGGTCTATATGAATTTGAGAAAATTATTAGTGGCGTTCTGTTTTTGTACTTTTTGTTTTACGCCCAGGCCATCACAAGCAGGATGGGATGCTCCCATACTTTTAAAAATTTTAGCCGAAAACATTAAACAGCTTATTGAATTGCAAAAAATATTTGAAAATGGAAAACGTTCCTTAGAACTTATGCGAGAAATCAATCGAGGGATCAATGATTCCTTAAATATGGTTCGCACAGTCAACCCTAATATAGACCCAGGCCTTTATAGCGAGCTGAGAAGAATGGGAGATGTTCTCCAGAGATTAAAGGATGTTTACGGCATTGTCGTAGCCTCTCCTGATTCTCGCGCACAAGAAAATGTTGATCAATCCATTGCAGAAGCCATTACAATGAATAATAATCTTTATGAGTACACAAAAAATATTGATCACATTGGGGAGGAAATTAAATCTTACTCCCATGCGGTGTCACCTGGAGGGGCTCAAAAGCTCACAGCTCAATCCTTAGGTGTGATTTTGCATGTTATGAATCAATCCCTTCGTGCCCAAGGAACACTTCTTAAGCTTCAGGCCCAAGCCCTGGCGCAAAATAATAAACGTGAAAAGGACCACACGGCACAGTATTTAAAAACTTCTGAAGTTTTATCGGGTGCCTTGAAAAATTCCCATCCTAATTTTGAACGACCGAGGTTTTAAATGCTAAATGTGAATTGGTTAGCAGTAGAAGCGCAAAAGCTTCATGGAATTTTTCAAAATGCTTTTTTTGTTATGTTATCGGCATTTTTAATATTAGCCGTAATTATGGAGTTTTTTAAAATGCCTCTAGGTGAGTCTCCTGGATTTACAACGCTTTTATCTCGATGTTTATTCGCCACCTTAATTTTGATCGCTCTTCCTGAGATCATGAATTTTATTGGAGATGCTACTGACTCTATTGTGCAAGAAATTGGGAACTTAAATCAATTTAAACTTGTACTAGATAGAATGGGAGATCGCCTTAAGGAATTAAGTTGGTCTTGGACTTCAGTGAAAGACATGGTGTTACTCGTTATTTCATTCTTATCGTTCTTTATTTTATATATAACTGTGTACTTTGCAGATGCAGCGTATTTGTATTGTTGGACTTTAATTTATGTTTTTAGCCCTTTAGTGTTAGCTCTCTATGTTTTTCCTGCGACAGCTGGGGCAACGTCTGCTCTTTTTAAATCCATGATTGAAGTCAGCCTTTGGAAAATTTGTTGGTCCGTGATGGCGACTCTTCTCTGGAGCACGGCTCTTTCAGATATTAACCGCGACCCTAATATAACCTTTCTTACAGCTCTCGTGCTTAATTTGATGCTCGCTCTATCAGTGCTACTTACTCCCATGGTGGTAAAATCACTTTTAACGACGGGAACCGCCGCTCTATCCTCTTCGCTTCAGAATATGGTCATGGCTGGAGCAGCACTGACGCCTGCAAGTGTCATGGCCAAAACCATTGCTGTCGCAAGCCTTCCTGCTTTGAGTTCTAAAAATATGCCCTCAGACTCACAAAAAGCTAAGCCACAGTTTAAAAGTAAATAAAAAGTCTCTTTTTAGTTTTAAAAAAAATTATTTCGAGGAGAATTCATGCAATTAAAAAATCATATTATCAAAGAGGCTTTTGAAAAATCCACTCTAAAGCTTGCAGTTCTTGTCTTATCAACAATAACTCTTAGTTTCGCCATTCTCTTAATTTTAGATTTAACAAGGGAGCCGATTCTCATTGAACGAAGTTGTGAAACAGAGCTTTTAAAAAGCGCGAGCCAATCTCAGACACAAGAAGAAGTAAATCGATTTATCGAATTAGCCGTTTACAGTCGTTTTAATACTCAAATTGAAAAAGATCCATCTGCCTATTTAAGCCATGATCTTTTAGTGTTAAGGACTAAAGAGCAAGCAGACCTTAAAAATCAGAATATTGATCAAAAGCTCATTGTTCGTAAAATCACATTGCAAAAAGATCATTTCCTTATTGAAGCCGATAGGCTCATTGCCGTAGAAAAAGTGCGATCAGCCCTTCCCACACTTCTTATAGCAAAGATTGCCAGTAAAGACCGAAATCTCACTAACCCCTATGGGCTTATTTTAACCTCAATTGATCCAATTAAAGAGGGAAAATTAAATGAATAAGCTAATGGTTTTTCTTTTCTTATTTTTAGGAAGTCTTATTCACGCAAAAGTGAATTCTACTATCCCTTGTACGGAAGCAAGTCCCCAATTAGTAAGAATTCCAGTGGGCCGAGTGACAGTTTTAAATTTTCCTGTAAATCCAAAGGAAATTGTTCCGGGAGAAGCAGGTTTTGATTTTAAAACGATACGTCAAGATTTAATCATAAAAGCCATGAAGATGAACGCTAAGACAAATCTTTTTGTCTATCTTGAGGCACGAAGATGTTTTTTCCACCTTGTTGCTACTCAAAATGGAGATGAGATTCTTTTTGTGCGAGATCCGAAAGAGAAAAATCTTGAGGTGAAATTTGTCAAAGAATGAAACTATTAAAAAAGAAGAAATTGTAGACTTAATCCATGAATCATCAATTGAGGCCCCTTTCGGAAAAAGATTTTATGACCATGCCGTCATTAAGAACATTAAAGGTATTGATAGTATTAAGTTTGGAGGAAGTCTTCTTGCTTGTGTAACGATGAGTTTTTTATTTCTTTTTACCTCTTCTGATAGAATACAAAGCCTTACCCCTCAAACCATTGAGTTTAAAGAAACACCGACTCTTACAAAAAAAGGTGATGAGTTATTCGTTCCACCCTTGGTGATTGATTATAAAAGACCAGAACCGCTGCGTGATTGGAGTCATCTTGTGATAACACCTATTAAAGTAGTGAGTTTCGCTGGAATGACGAAGATTCCTCCAGGAAGTGAAGGCAAAGCCATTCTTCTAACGGGTGCTACCAATGGATTAATCAAAGCTCGATTAACAGAAAATTTAAAGGTGGATGGAGTGACTTACCTGGACGCAGGAACTTTGCTTTTAGGCTACGGGAGATCGACAGAAGAAAGACTTTTTGTTCAATTCAATAAGGCGGTCTTTCGTGATGGGAAGTTCATTGCTATTTCAGCCCAAGCTTATGATGCCACTGATTCTATATTAGGTTTAATAGGTTCAAGAGCGGGTGATATGGGAATTAAATTAGCTGCGAGCGCTGGTCTTCACTTCTTATCGGGTTTAAGTGCAGGAATGCAAATTCCACAAGATCTTGTGCACCCAAGAAAGCCAAGTCTAGAAGAAGCGTCAATGAATGGCATTAGTATAGCAGCGGCAGAACAAGCTAAAGCTTTTATGGAAGATATAAAGCAAAAAGCACCCGTTATTGAAGTCAAAGCAGGTACAAAATTTATTATTACATTTGATGGAGGTAATGAGTGAGTGACACGCAAACGATTAACCAAAGGGTTGAGATTCTCGTCCAAAATTTAAAGAATTTTGGTCAAATTTTTATAGAACTGGGCAGAGGTTTTTTAAGGCGTGATCCTATACTTTTTCGCACTCTTGTAGGCGCAACTGTAATTGGTCTTATTATTACTTTTAGATTGGATGTGTGGATCTTTAAAAAAATAAATCTATGGCACTATTATCCCCCAGATGGAAAATGGTTTAAATTTTATGCCCTAAGTATGATGTGGACACCCATTTTTCTCTACGGTGTCGCCATGAGAAATAAGAAAAAGGAGTTTGCTAAAAACTTAAAAGAAGTTTTTGAACTAGTGGGTTTAAAAAATGCCATTGGCTCCTATCCCAAATTTATCAGTCTCATTCCTCTTAGTGGTGGCACCATGAAGTTATTAATGACGAATGGTTCTTTTCCTAAAAGTGAATGGGAGAAAAGAAAGCCGAAACTAGAGGCTAATATGCGCATCTTTATTGATGAAATTAATGAAGTGCCAGAGAAAGGACTAATTGAGATGACCTTTTCCTATGAACCAATGCCAACTAAAGTGAGTTTAGAGGATATCCGTAGCTATAGAGATTATAAGTTTTTTATGGGGCGAGATCGAATAAAAAGTTATGTGGGTGATTTTTCTGAAAATCCGCATTTTCTAATTGCTGGAGAGTCCGGAGGCGGAAAATCTGCTTTCTTGCGACAAATGTTTACGACTATTAAAGTAAACCAACCAGAATCTCAATTTTTGCTCATGGATTTGAAGGCAGGACTTGAGTTTGAACATTTAAAGAAAATTCCTGGGGTAACGGTAATATGTGACATTCAACATGTTGCCTCGGCCCTGCAAAATATTGTAGCAACTCTGCATTTACGCATTCAGAATCTTAAAAGTAAAAACTACAATGACATCAAACAGTTCTTTCAATCTTCTGAATATCAAAGAATGACTGTGGAAGAAAAAAGAGACCACACCTTGGGTCATCGCACCTTTGTGGTGGTGGATGAGTGTGCTGAGATTTTTTTATTTGGACTTGGCCATAAGCCTGAATACACTCGAGAGATTCGAGCGTGCATGAGTAAAATCACACGACTGGGAAGAGCCTGCGGGGTTCATGTCGTGCTTGCTACGCAAAGACCAGATAAAAATGCCGTTGATCCACAAGTGAAATCCAATTTAACATCGACAATTTGTTACCGCATCCACGATATTGGCGGAAGTCTTGCCGTTCTAGGAAGTGGTAGAGCTATGGATTTACCTAAAATTGCTGGGCGTGCCGTTCTAGCCCAAGGAAGTCAGGAAGTGGAAATCCAAACTCCCTTTCTGGATTTTGCTCAATCACAAAGGCTTCTTGCCGAAACCTTTAAACTTAGCCTCGATTTAGAACCCTTAAATCATGGGTCTTTGAATTCCACTCAAGAGGCTAATCATTATGAAAAAACTATGGAACCCCATATTCCGTAAAGAAGACATTGAGATTTTATTATTCTTGTGGCGGCACAGGATTGCCACCTTCCAGGCTCTAAAAATTATTTTCTATCCTACTCTGTCTAATCGCCAAGCCTATGATAGGCTCAAGCGGTTATTGAAAGGTCGATACATACTCATTAATAAAATCGATGGAAATATAAATAAAGTATGGCAACTGGATCAAAGAGGCTTTGCGTATCTCAAAAATATTTTAATGATTGAGACAAAGTCAAAAACCTATAAACCTCAAAGTGAATATCACGATCTTTTGGTTATGGCAGCTATTCTAGGTGATTGGGCTTTAAAAAAGCCAAACGATGCCACCATTGTCACAGAAAAGGAGTTAATGGAAAAGGAAATTGATTCAATACCACAAACAATTTTTCAAGAGACTCATCGAAGACCTGATGGATTATGGCTTTTCTCTAAAAAGGAAAATCCATTTGCAGTGGCTTTAGAAGTTGAAATTTCAAGAAAATCATCTGTAGAATATGAAAAAATTTGTAGTTACTATGGTAAAAATCTTTTCTTTCAACATGTAATTTGGATCATAGATTCTCCAGCACTTGCCGCAAGAATCCACTCTGCTTCAAATAAATATGCAATGTCTAGGACTGGACTCCATTGTTTTATTTTAAAAAGGGATTTTGAAACAAAGCTCTGGCAAGCAGAATTTATAAATAATTCTCTAAAAGGAACTACTGTCAAAACCTTCTTAAATAGACTTTGTGGATATCAAGAGAACAGAGCTCCCAGAGGCCTCTCTCAGGACTCCACTAAGCGTCTCACAGATCTCAATTTCATGGATTCACATTTTCTATTAAACTTTGATTTTTTATTAGAGAAAACAAGAGATTGTAAAAATGAAACCTCAGTATAAAAGCTGCAACTCTATCTAATAGGGTCTTTTTTCCCTATTAGTCCCCAATAGTATCTCATAAATTATTTTAGCCCCTTAATAAAAAAACATTTCCGTTATAAGGTGAATTTATGAATAGACTATTAATATTTAATTCAATCGTATTAGCTGCATCAACGTTAAGTATTGGCTGTGCTAGTGTAGAAAAAGGAACTCTGCTTGGATCATTCATTGGTACTTCTTTGGGATTAGCTGTTGGTTCTCAGCATGATCTGTCAAGAGATCAAAGAATTTCAAGTGCTGCGACGGGTGCCCTTATTGGTGGAGCCATTGGCTATTTTGCGACTAAAGAAAAGCTGAAGAGCGATCAAATTAAAAAAACTGAGCCACTAATACAAGAAATAACCCCTAAACTCAAACTTCCCAAAGTGCGAAAGGTCTGGGTGCCGGATCAGATTGTTGGTGACGAATTTGTGTCAGGACACTGGAAATATTTAATTGATCAGCCAGCAGTTTGGACCAAGGAGGATTAATATGAGCGCAGAAATGAAAGCTTTAGATTCAGTTAAAAATAAAAAAGAACACAAAGTTCTTGAACGTGTAACCATTAGCGAGAATCTCAAAGTCAAACTATCCTTGCTTTGTAGTCAAGCCAATGAAGCTCTTCAGGGATTTGTTAACGTTACCAAAAGTGATATTATAAATTTAATCTTAAGCACTCATTCGGGGATTTTAAGTAAATCAGAGATAGAGACTTTAAAGGCAGAGCATTTTGATGAACTTCGATTTGCAAACTGGCTCGCAGCAAAGATTAGAGATGCCAGGGAGTCAGGAGAAAATGTTTCACTTAAAGATCTTTTTGAAAAAAGTAAACCCCTTATGGATAATAGGAAATCAAAGTCCGAAAAGCGGAAACTAAAGCCAAAAAAGAAAGTTCTTAATGATAAGACTGAAGAACTTATAAGTGATGCACCTCTGCTATCAGAGTCTAAAGAAGAATAGATCATATTCTTGAACGATGTAAGACTTCTTATCTTTAGTTTTGTGAAGAGTTTGCATTTAAAATAATTGTCTCTTTACTGATAGTCCCGTTTCTTTTTTGTCTTTAAATAAAGAAGGCTTACTATGAAGAAGCGAAATAAATGGTCAGTAAATCGAAAAGTAATTTGCCACAAAGTGATAAGAGACTCTGAGTTTCAACAAATCCTTGCCGAGTTAGGGCAACTCATTTATGGTGAACTTAGTAGTAGCCAGCTACATTTATCAATAGATAGTTCCATCGCAACCAGCGCGTTTGATGTTGTACCTAGTGGGAGTTTTACAACAAACATACGGAAAAAGGTTGCAAATGAATAAGCAAAATAAAAAATCGCGTCGTATTGGAATTTACATTAGAGTGAGCACGGAAGAGCAGGCGGAAAATCCTGAAGGTTCAATCCGTAATCAAGAAGATCGATTAAGAATGACCGTAAAATTAAAGAATATGGAAGCTCATTTTGGTGATATCACGGCCGTTTATATTGATAGAGCTAAATCGGGAAAGGATACTAATCGCCCTGAATTGCAAAAGATGTTAATGGCTATTAGAAAGAGAGAGTTAGATCTTGTGATGGTATCGGAGCTTTCGCGGATTTC
This sequence comes from Bdellovibrionota bacterium, assembly GCA_963169805.1. Lineage (GTDB taxonomy): Bacteria > Bdellovibrionota > Bdellovibrionia > Bdellovibrionales > JAEYZS01 > CAUJDY01. The sequence goes on from CAUJDY010000157.1 coordinate 15,806, forward strand.
AAGATCCATTAAGGATTTTTCTGAAATCTGGCAACTTATGCAAGATAATGATTGCGGATTTCAATCACTTCGGGAAAATTTTGACACCACGACCGCCGCCGGCGAGATGGTACTTTTTACGGTGGCCAATATCGCCCAGTTTGAAAGACGCCAAATTTCAGAGCGAGTATCAGCAAACTTCAATGCTCGCTCTCAAAGAGGCTTATTTAACGGCGGTCCCATTCCCTTTGGCTATAAAAAAATTGATGATAAGCCAGGTTATTTAGAACTTGATGAAGAGGCTGCAAAGTCAGTTCAAGCTGCTTTTCATGCAATTGTAAGAGAAGGGTCTTTAGCTCCAGCAGCATCCTGGTTAAATGAACAAGGTTTTAGAATGAAAACGATTCGTGCTGATGCGGCCCCTAGAAGCAAACTAGGTTATTTCACTGTTAAAAATCTTTGGAGTATGGTTCGATCTAAATTTTATGCTGGCATTAAAGTTTACTCTCATAACAATGAACTGAAAGAAGCGGAAGCTGTGTGGCCGCCTATAGTTGATAGAGAAACTTATGAAAAAGCCAATGAAATTTTAAATAAAAATCATAGGCGAAATAAGGAAAGGATGATTGATCGTCACCCTTATTTATTATCTGGAATCATTTATTGTAAAAGTTGTGGGAATCGTCTTATTGGGAGATCTGGTAATGGAAACAGTGGAAAGGTATGCTATTATGAGCATTCACCTCGCTCAATTCCTGGGGTTCATTTACCAGATGGGGATAAAAAATGTTTTCCATTTAGAGTGCCACTGAATCAAATAGAAGTGGCTCTATGGGAGGAGATTTTGAATCTTCTTTTAGATGAAAAATTTGCTGTTGATTTATTAAATGCGGCAAAGAGAGCTCATAAACTCAATCCATCTTCAAAAGAGTTGGAGGGATTGAATCACACAATCTTTAATGTGGATCGACAATTAGAATTACTTGCCGAAAGATTAGCTTCACTTCCGCAGTCGATTTCTCCAACACCTATTTATAAACAAATGGAAAAACTCGAAGAGAGGAAAAAGTTTACTCAATCTAAAATGGCAGAACTACAAGCCACTGGTATTATAAAAGATGAGCCCGCAGCGATGAGTGATTTGCAATTATTTTTAAAAAGTATCCATGATCTTCTTAAAAAAGAAGATAGTGCTAAAAACAAAATGCGCGTGATTCGGCTTTTAGTTCATAAGGTGGTTGTTATACCAGATGGGCTTGAAATTCACTTTAATGTAGGTGAAACCTACATTAAGAAATTTAACTTACGATATGGTTTGAATTCATCTGTATCAGAATCATTGAGATCAAATGCATCAGCGTCGCTTAGGGAAAATCCTATCGACGCGTTGCAATTTTTTAAGCGTAATGGTTCGATTACTTGCCAAAATGGTGGCCCCGGGGAGAATCGAACTCCCACGCCCTTGCGGGCACTGGATTTTGAGTCCAGCGCGTCTACCAATTCCACCACAGGGCCATTAATAACTTTATATTCATTTCTCAAAGAACCAGTAAATCTTGGACTTTGAGATTCAAATTCACTCCAATTTAAAGGTGACCTGAGTGTTCAAAATCTGCCAATTCCACTTCTAAGCCAAAATACTGTAAATTGAAATGCAGGTTGGCAAGCTAATTCAGGACTAAGAGAATCTCAAGAGAAAAATTAGAAAATACATAAAGATATAGCTGAAGAAATATGACTGTAAGTAATTAATAGAGTTAC
>CAUJDY010000158.1 GCA_963169805.1 Bdellovibrionota bacterium
TTTGATGTCTCAAGAAAAATTCCTTTGAGTGTTTTCTCCGGCCTTCCTGAATCATCCTCTTGCCCTAAATGCAATAACTCATACCCTGGCTTTAAATTGAGTATATGAGGCTTGTCCAACCACTCCCCTCTTTGTGTATAAGGTGCTGTAATTTGCAAAGATAGAGGATCATAGTCACTCAGTTCATCTTTCTGTGTATAAATATAATCCGTTCGGATCTTAGGGCCGAACTCCCGTTTAGTATCAAAAATAGGACGATAATAGAATCCCAACCCAGTAATGTATCTCAAACTGGCTTTATCACTTGCCGACCCCTGATCTGAGCTAGAATCACTTTGCTGAAGAACATTCGAATCGTACAGTGCTCCTAATGACGCTGAAAAGAAAAATTTCTTCTCTTTCATTTTTGCCAACATCATTAATTGATTAATTGTCTCAATATACTTTTCTGCTTTCTCATCTAATCTTGGATCTTGAGATGTATCTAGGACGAGTTCAAATTCTACTTTTGCCTTCTCATAGAATTGCTGCTCGTAGTAAATAAGTCCAGAATAGAAATTCGCTAAAGGCGAAAGCTTCTCATCTTTTGTTTCTTTAATAATATTTAAATTTGATATAGCCTGCTCATATTCCTTTAGTTGATGCTGAGAAAGTGCCATATAATATATGGCTTCATTTTTAAAATCAGCCATTTCCTTTGCAATACTGAATGCAATTGTAGCCTCATTGTACTTTTGATTTTTATAAAGAGACATTCCGTACTGAAAGAAGTATTTTTTATTCTCTGGATTTAAATCAAAGCTCTTTCTAAATTTCTCCTCAGCTTGCGTAAAATTATTAACTCTGTAAAAATCTAAAGCAGCCTCTGCGTAGTCATTAGCCTCACGCTCTCTTTGTTCTTTTTGTTTTTCAGATAATTGACTGAGCTCTTTCTTCAATTTTTCTATTCTTGCTTTCTCTATTTGCTCTTGACGATATCTATCTAAAATTCTCTTCTGATTTTCTTTAATTCTAACAGAATTACTTGCCGCCAGCTTTTGCAACTCTTCTGTTGATAATAGTTTTTGCGTTAGACCTAAATCTCTTCCTGTAATCGAAGTTGTTTCAAAATTACCGCCAATAGACTGTTTTTTTATCAGACTTAAAGCTTCTTTTGCTTTATTATTTGTCTCAAATACTTCTAAAACTTGAACACCCAATTCATTTTTTCTAAAAATGATGGGTTTTCTTTTTATACTACCTGAGTTAATTTGAACGATCGCAGTCTTAAGAGCTTCCTGAGAAAGTAAGGTTGTGTTATCAAGTACATATACTTCTGGCTTAACTTGTGAACTGTTTCCCCAGTTAACAGAATATGTTCCAGAAAAAATATTTGTATCTGGCGCTGTTTCTTCGAGTAACACTTGCACGACTTTATTTGAATTAGCGTCTTTCAAAAGAATGACACCATTATCAATAGCCTCTGAAGATTTATTCCAACCTGGCGATGCTAATTTTACTTCTATCATTTTATTGCCATCGAACAATGCCCGCTGCTTTTTAATTCTCAGTCGCTTTTGCTTCTTCTTTTCTTCGGTTTTATTTTCTTTGGTTTTCTGAGTATTGGTTTCTAAGGATTCTACGCGCTGTGGAGCCTCATTTTCTTGCGCATGAAGTATGTGGGAGGTCAAAAAACTCAATACAAAAAAAAGACTTACAATAATCAGATTCACGGATGCCGTCCTTGTTCGATCTTTTTATTGTAAAGATGGATGCATAAAAACAAAAGAATTACTTAGCAATTCCAATAATTTAGTCGAGGCAACACTGCACAGTTATTCGCTACTGTGGCGTAATGTTGATTAAGACTCGAGTTCTTGTATTAATCAAGTTTGGATCGATTGTATTGAGTGGCACACACTGGCCGTTTGGACAGGTCGCAGCGGGCTGTGTTCCTGGAGGAGGAAGTAGATTTGTTGGAGGAGGGGCAAGTGGACCAGCTACCACTGGAGCAGCAGCATCCTCACCCATCTCATCTAGGACTCCACCTTGTGGAGGTGGAGGAGTTGTGCCTGATCCAGGTGATGGCTGTGTACTACTAGGCTCTCTACTGCCATCTCCTTCGTTAGACTGTGAAGGCGATCTCTCACCTTCTCCTGTAGGCATCTCTTGAGTTTCCGCTACTGTAGACTGACTTAAAGATTTAAACTCTTCTTGTGGTACCGTGGAAGGTAATGATGGAGGCGCATTTAAGTTAGCAACTGTAAACTGCCCAGGATCTACAGTCACAGGGTTTTGAATTTTCCCCATTGCATCGAGACCTTGTCCTACTTCCACTCTTCCTTCGAAGGTTATCACCTTAGATGTATTCGTCGTTTCATTGAAACTCACCATAAAATCTGTTCCACGTACACCCGCTACAGAAGATTTTGTTTTGACTTGAAAGCGGTTTTCTTCACCATCATATTTCTGAGAAACTGTCGCTCTCACTTTACCGTATATAACATTAAGTATTGCACCCTTCTTATTAGTCTGTGCATTGTACTCATATTTTTCTAACTGGAACTTTGAATCAGGAGAAATATTAATAATGTTTTTATCAACCATTACTAGCTTTGCTCGTGCATCTTTTTTTGTTTCGATTGTATCTCCTGGAAAAACCTTAGTTCCAATTTTTGCTTTTGCAGATTTTTGATCTTTTGATGAAATAACAGTTACATCACCCTTAACAACCATAAGGACTCCGTGTACAGCAGAAGAATAGACCTTCACAGAAAATAAAAGTGTTACCAGAAGGATGAGTGTTTTCAATGATTTCTCCTATTTGAAACTCTTTAACAATAACTTATCGGAGAATTCAGGGTGATTTTTAAAGTGATTTTTTGAGACAATCACTCTTAGTTAGACAAGGTATTCTCGTTTTGAGGCATGAAAGAGATTCCATCCATACTCAGACAGAGCCGTCTCATTGAAAATCAAATTACTATCAAATTTTTGGCTTAAAACTACTTTGAGCGTGTCCTCTAACTCTAAGACTCCCATTGAATTCAAAAGCTTAATCTCAAAATGAGACACGAGATATCTTGGATTGAGACATGTTTGTAACGATTTTAAAGCGTGCCCTAGTAAGCTAAATAGCGTCTCATTATCATGTAACTCTTCTTGAGCAATTTTCTCTACCATTCTTAAAATTTCAAACGCAGCCTGAAGCCTGTCGTAGTCAGTCCTTAAAGCTTCAAACGGTTCTATCAAATAGGCCTCTTTTAGAACTCCCATTTGATCTTCGTTTTTTGGCTCTGAAAACTGAATCTCTATGAAGTGAGTCGGCTCCAAAACTCCTCCACCAAATCTTTTTTTGCTCTTAAGTGCAGCAGGAGCAAGAAACGATCGCTTACATCCTAAAACATTAAGCCCTGTTACGATCAAGTGATGATCTGAATATTTTGTAACCTTCAGAACAATAATTCGATCTTTCATGACTCTAAAAACCGATAGGCCAATCCATACGTAATCAATACAGAAAAAATATTAGAGAGAGCTAGAAAAACAGATACAGAGGCCACAGCAGGATCTCCTCCAATTTTATTCATCGCTACCGGTATCATGCTTCCCACAAAAACAGAAAATACGATTTGAAGAAACAAACTTACTGCCATAAAAGTTGCAACCACCCACGTTTCACCTGCTAAAAATCCCAGTCCAAAAGATATGATACCAAAAATACAACCAAATACGATAGCAGAGGCAAATTCCTGAGAGATAAGCTTACGAATTTTCTTATTCTCCCCCTGCTCTGCAATTAAAAGACTCACAACTGAAAATGTTGATTGCATGCCAATCGTTGCTCCTAATGCAAGTGAGATTGGAAGAAAAGAGGAAACAGACAGCCACAGAGGCGTCGATTTATCATAAAAAAGACTCCAAATAAAATAATAGCAAATGAGCCCGCCTGCAAACGTGACTAGACTCCATGGGATACGGGACTTAATACGCCCGCGCAATGTTTCGTCATCAGACTGAACCATAGAGCCTAATGAGAGAAGGTTTTCTTGTGCCTCTTCGCGAATAACATCAATAATGTCGTCCACAGTAATAACTCCCATTAGGATATTTTTATCATCTACAACAGGAACACTTAAAAAATCGTAGCGTTCAACGACTTTTGAAACCTGCTCCTGATCCATTTCTAATGGTACCGAGATAACTTCAATTGTCATAATCTCTTTTAGAGTTTGATGAGGCTTTGACAAAATAATTTCTTTTAGACTTACAACACCTGTAAGACGCCCAATCTCATCAATCACATAAATATAAAAAGCAACACTAGATTCATTTTGGTTTTCCTGAATTTTTTTTATGACATCTGAAACACTTAAATCCTGAGTATATGCTAAATGCTCAGAACTCATAAGGCCACCGGCTGTATCCTCTGGGTATCGCATAAGATCCGCAACTTCTTGCTTTTCTTCGCTTTCCATAGAATCCAAAATCGTTTGAGACTCTTCAACAGGTAGATTTCCTAGTAAGTCAGCAGCATCGTCTGTTTCCATCTGCTCAACAATCTCAATCACTTGTTCTTTTTCTAAGAGCTGTACAACTTCCTTTTGCACATCTTCATCTAAGTGAGAAACGATCTCTGATTTTTTCTCGATTGGGATTTTCAGATCTAGAACGTAAGTTCTTTCTGATGGATCTAGTTCATTCAGTATATAAGCGATATCTGCGGCATGCGTTTTATCCAGTATTGTCTGTATATTTTTCGTAGCATTTCGACGAATCAGTTTTCGAACACTAGTCACCAGCATTTTTTGACGTATATCCAACATAAAACAACCCTCTCTTCATGACTTAACGCAAAAATACTCTAGAAACAAGTGAAAGATCGCCCTATTTGCTATAGTTTTTGAGAAATAAATTTCGCAAGTTTAGGAGATGATTTCATGAAAGTATGTGTAATCGGAACTGGGTATGTAGGGTTAGTTGCAGGAGTCTGTTTTGCTGATGCTGGCCACTCTGTGACATGTGTTGATAAGGACCCTCGTAAAATTGATATGCTCAACAAAAAGCAAGTGCCCATATATGAACCAGGACTTGAGGAACTCTTAGAGCAAGTTATCTCTAGAGAAAGAATCCAATTTACAACTGATATATCTAAGGCTGTACAAACAAACGAGGTTATTTTTATTGCCGTTGGAACTCCTGAAAAGGAAGATGGTAATGCCGATATGGGCCCAACTTTTGCCGTTGTTCAATCTATATGCGAGGCCGCAAATTCAAAAAAATACGTCGTACTCAAAAGCACGGTACCTATCGGAACCTCTAAAGATGTTAAGAACTATTTCAGAGAAAATTGTAAATTCCCTGTGGCAGTTATTAATAATCCTGAATTTTTAAAAGAAGGGGCTGCTCTTGATGATTTTCTAAAACCAGACAGAGTTGTTATTGGATGTGACTCAGAAGAAGCTAAAAAAATTATGGCAGAGCTTTATGAGCCTTTCGTCAGAAACGGTAAGCCAATCATTTTTATGGATAACACATCAGCTGAAATGACAAAGTACGCAGCAAACTCATTTTTGTCTGTTAAGATTAGCTTTATCAATGAAATGGCTAAACTTGCTGATCTTGTGGGCGCAGACATTGATGCTGTTCGTAAAGGATTTACATCTGATGCCCGTATCAACCCAGCTTTCTTTTACCCAGGAGTTGGATTTGGCGGAAGTTGCTTTCCAAAAGATGTTCAAGCTCTGATCCAAACAGGCAAAAAAAATAATCTAGATATGCAAATTGTGAGATCAGCACTTGAAGTCAACCAAAGACAAAAGTTTTACTTGGTAGATCTTGCTTTAAAGCATTTTAATAAAAGCACGACAGGGAATCTTAAAGGTAAAAAGATTGCCATGTGGGGGCTTAGCTTTAAACCTAAAACGGATGATATTCGCGAAGCTCCCGCACTCTATATGATTGAAAAACTAAACGAGCTAGGCGCAAGTGTTATTGCCTATGATCCAGTTGGTGGAGAAAATGCCAAAAACGAATTGGGTGACAAATTTGAATTAGGTAAAAATATGTATGACATTACCCAAGGAGCTGATGCACTTTTTGTTGTGACAGAGTGGTCCGAGTTTAGAACACCAGAACTGTACACATTAAAGAAATATCTCAAGCAACCCAATATTTTTGATGGGCGCAATATCTTTAACCCAGTCAAAATGAAGCAACTCGGTT
>CAUJDY010000159.1 GCA_963169805.1 Bdellovibrionota bacterium
TTTACTGCCAACCTCTGACTTAATTGTTAGAGACATAGCAAATGCTCACACTTTTTTAAATATTGTATCAGCTATTATTTTTTATCCCCTCATAGATTGGGGAGCTAGATTTATCGAAAAAGCTTTTCCTCGTAACGAAAAGGACAAAGAGTTTGGACCAGAATACATCAATTCGGATAATTTCCAACATCCTGAGCTAGCCTATGCGCAAGCTCGTAGAGAAGCGATGAGGATGGGAGATATTGTTTCTGGAATGATGAAGGATTCGATTTTCCTGTTTAAGTCAGAGGATGCAGATCTTATCGCAAGTATTCGAACTCGGGATACCCAGGTTGATATTTTACAAAGAGAAATAAAAATGTTTCTCGCAAAAATGTCTACGCCAACAGCTGGACTAAATGAAGCTTCGTTATCGTTAATTACGTTTGTAAGCGATCTTGAGGGGGTCGGTGACGTGATCGACAATGGATTAATGGAGCTGGCGCGTAAAAAAAATGCCCTCAAACTTGAGTTTAGCAGTGATGGCTGGAGAGAGATTTGCCAAATGCATACGGCGGTTATGGAGATTGTCCAAATTTCACTTTCTTGTTTTGAAATGCAAGATCGGGATTTGGCAAACCGTGTAATTCAAAAGAAAAGAGAGCTTCGAAAGCTTGAGAAGCAACTGAAGGAGTCCCACATTGAGCGTCTTAAGAAAGGGCTTGTTGAAACCATCAATACATCCTCAATCCATATGGATTTGATCAGTGATTACCGCAGAATTTCTGGGTTGATAGTGAACCATGCTTACAGCCTTTCAGATATGGCCAAAGAATAGGTGTTTGGTACCTTTTATGTACATAGCGCGTAATTTAGGACCTAAATCCACAGATTTCTGTCAAGGGAATCAATAGGTTAGCTCTTGTCTATTGACCTTACCTCTTCAGTCTGAGAGAATGACGTTAGGTTAGACCCTAAATTGGAGACCGATTTGGCAGTATTAGTTCAAAAACCAGGTCATGTTTATGAAGTAGAGATTGGTGGAATTCACCTTCGGCTAAAATCTTCTCATTCCGAAGAAAATGTGAAAAACATTGTTAATCTCGTTAATTCAAAAATTAAAGAAGCTATGTCCTTAACTAAAAGTGATTCTTTACAAACCGCCGCAATATTAGCCTGTTTAAATTTGGCGGAAGAACAATTTATTTTTAAGAAAAAAGCTCTCAATGAACTGAATGATATTGAATCTAAAGCGCAAGAAATCGTCGCTAATCTAGAGTCTACCAAGTCACCCCAGTCGGAATTGGATCACTGATGTAGTGAGCCACCTCGCGGGTGAGGTAGGTTATGCAGACAAAAGAAGTACTTCGAAAGAGTTATCTCGAAAAGAAGAGATTATTCTTAGAACAAAATAATAAGGCACAGCTAGACACGCTTATTGCAGATAGGCTCGTGAAAGTTGTTCCTAATAATTCATCTGTAACTTGGGGATCTTATAAAAGTTTACCCCGAGAGGCAGACCCATTTGGTGTGACTCTGAAGACTCATACGCATTGGGCATACCCTTGTATTCAAGGGGATATTCTTAAGTACTATATTCCAACAAAAGACCAGTGGATCAAAAATGCTCACAATATTGAGGAGCCTAATCCACGTTCTTCGGAATACGTCGACTTATCAAACCTATCAGGAGTGCTTGTCCCTGCTATTGCGTTTAACCGAATGGGTTATCGCTTAGGCTGGGGAAAAGCGTTTTACGACAAAACTTTAAAAAGTTTTAAAGGAATAAAAATTGGAATTGCTTACTCTGTACAACTCATGGAGGAGCCGTTCCCGCAAGACAGTCACGACATCCCAGTAGATATTATTGTCACTGAGAAAGATGTCATTGTTATTAATGAAAGGAAATGAGTTATGGAATTTGTATATGCACTAATTGGACTCATTGTTGGTTTTGGATCTTTTTTTGTAATTAAAAAGGTGTCTGAGAAAAACAAATTGAGAAGAGCGAAAAGTGAAGCTGATAAGTTGTTGAGTAAGGCGCAATTTGAGGCTCAAAAGATTGAACAAAACGCTAAGAACAGAGCTCGTGATCTAGAGAATCAAATTAAAAAAGCAGCAGAAAATGATATTCGAAGACAGCGTGATGAAGTTGCAAGAACAGAAAAACAACTCAGAGAAAAAGAACGTGATCTTGCTGAAAATCGTAAAAGGCTTGAAAGCGATTTAAGTGAAAAACTACAAGTCACTCAGTCTAAAACAAAAGATCTTGAGATTCTTGAAACGAAAGTTAAGGAAAAGGAAATCAAGCTTCAAGAAGAAATTAAGCAGCTGCAAACGAAGCTAGAAAGTATTTCTAGATATTCAGCTGATGAAGCCAAGCGCGAGTTGATTGATGCTGTGAAACATGAGGCCGAGCTTGAAGCTGCTAAAAAAGCTCAGATGATTGAAAATGATGCTAAACTTGAGGCGGAGCAAAAGGCTAAGAAAATCATTTCTTTAGCTATTGCAAGATACTCAGGTGAGTATTCGGCTGAAAAAACGGTGAGCGTTTTGGCTCTTCCTACAGAGGAAATGAAGGGACGTATTATCGGTAAAGAAGGTCGTAATATTCGAGCTCTTGAAGCGGCTTGCGGTGTTGATCTGATAGTGGATGAAACGCCTGAAGCGGTTGTGATTTCATCTTTTGATCCTGTTCGAAGAGAAATTGCAAGACGTACCATTGAGCAGTTGTTAGAAGATGGACGTGTCCATCCTGCGCGGATTGAAGAGGTTGTTAATAAAACAAAAGACGTTCTTTTTAAATCTATTAAAGAAGATGGAGAAAAGGCATGTTTTGAATTAGGCGTTGTAGGTGTAGATCCTGAAATTTTAAAATTACTCGGAAGCTTAAAATATAGAACGTCTTATACTCAAAATAATTACACCCACTCAATTGAAGTTGGTTTTTTAGCTGGAATGATGGCCGGAGAGCTTGGTGCAGATGTGAAAGCAGCTCGTAGAGCTGGGTTATTGCACGATATTGGAAAGGCTCTCGATCACTCTATTGAAGGGTCACATGCTGTAATTGGAGCAGAGTTTGCAAAAAAGCATGGAGAGTCTGAAAGGATTGTTCACGCAATACGAGCACACCATGAAGATGAACAACCAAAGACAGTTATTGCCCACCTAGTGCAGGCAGCGGATGCGCTCTCGTCAGCTCGTCCTGGAGCTCGTAAGCAAACTAATGAGACTTATGTAAAGCGTTTGGAAGATCTTGAAAGTATTGGAAATAGCTTTGATGGTGTGATCCGTACCTTTGCGCTTCAGGCAGGACGCGAAATTCGTGTTCTTGTTGAGGGAGCTAAGGTTACAGATGAGCAATCTCTACTTTTGAGCAGAGATATTGCTCGTAAGATTGAGAGAGAAATGAACTATCCAGGACAAATAAAAGTGACAGTCGTTCGAGAAGTTCGTGCTGTCGACTACGCTCGTTAATTTAGGAGCACCATGGGATTTTTAGAACCAAAGGAGCAGTTACGACTTCTTAAAAAAGGAGTCGTAGATCTTGTTTCTGAAGCAGATTTACTTAAAAAGCTTGAAAAGAGTTTTAAAGAAAATAAGCCACTTCGTATTAAAGCAGGGTTTGATCCGTCTCGTCCTGATTTACATTTGGGCCACACGGTTTTAATTAATAAAATGAAGCAGTTTCAAGATCTAGGTCACCATGTGATATTTTTGATTGGGGACTTTACTGCGACAATTGGTGATCCTACCGGTAAAAACGAAACTCGCCCACCGCTTACTCAAGAAGAAGTTTTGGAAAACTCTAAAACATATGCTGAGCAAGTTTTTAAGATTTTAGATCCTAATAAAACAGAGGTTGCTTATAACGGGACATGGATGAATAAGTTTTCTGCCCATGATTTTGTTAAGTTGTCAGCTCAGTACACCGTTTCTCGAATGATCGAAAGAGATGATTTTACAAAAAGATTTCAGGAGCACAGACCAATATCAATTCATGAATTTTTATATCCATTAGTTCAGGGGTATGATTCTGTTGCTTTGAAGTCTGACGTTGAATTGGGTGGGACAGACCAACGATTTAATCTCCTAGTAGGTAGAGAAATTCAAAAAAGTTATAATGTTGAACCTCAGTGTGTCATGACGACACCTTTGATTGAGGGGCTTGATGGCGTTAAGAAAATGTCAAAAAGCTATGATAATTATATTGGTGTAACTGAGTCTCCGCGCGATATGTTTGGAAAGACAATGCGTGTTTCTGATGAGCTGATGTGGAAGTACTACGAAGCTCTTACAGATCTTACTGTAGACGAAATTGTAAAGATGAAAACAGATGTTGTAAGTGGAAAACTTCATCCTAAAGCAGCTAAAATAAATTTAGGTAAGTTTTTTGTAACTCGCTTTCATAACGCAGAAGCAGCCGCAAAAGAAGAGCAGTATTTCGAAGATACTTTTTCTAAGAAACAAGTCTCAGCAGATATAGAGACAAAAGTAATTTCTGTGCAAGAGATTGCAGAGGTTTACAATGGAGATCTATCTGCAAATAAGAAAAGTGTATCGATAGGAATTCTAAATCTTATTAAAGGTCTAGGTATGGCTGAATCTACAAGTAAAGCTCGTCAGCTTGTAGAACAAAACGCTGTAGAAATAAATGGTGAAAAAGTTAAAGACCCAAAAACTAAGGTGACACTGAGTGAAGGGGATCTTCCTATCATTAAAGTAGGTAAGAAGAATATTATAAAAATTAGTGTTGTTTAAGGACGTACTATGAAGATTAAATTTGTCCCCCAAAATATAGAATTAGAAATTAAGCCTAATCAAAGTATTTTAGAATTAGCTCATGATAATGGCATTCACATTCAATCTATCTGTAAAGGTGTTCCGTCTTGTGCTGAATGCAGGATTCAAATTGTGGAGGGTGAGTACAATGTCGTTCCGCCTTCTAAGCAAGAGCTAAACTTGATTGGGACGGGTTGGTTTGTCGATCGTTCACGACTATCATGTCAATTGCGATGTTTTGGTGATGTGACCGTTGATCTCTCTCAACAAATTGAAAAAGAGCAAAATGCAAAACGTCCTCGTGGTAAATTCCAAAAAGACCCAAGTCAATCTAATGCAAAGTTGGGCAGCGTTCTTTTTGAAGAAGCTCAAAAGTTAAGTGAGGAAGATTATAACTTAAGGAAAGCTGAAGTTGCATTTATGGAAGAAGAGGTTCGAACACAGCTCGAGCGTATTAAAAGCCGTAAACAAAACCAAAATCCAGATTCAGATGACCAACAAACGTCTGAAACTGATCCTAAGAAGCAGAATACTTAGAAGGCGCAGGCCTTCAGTGTTAAGATAAGATAATGAAGCGCACCGAGATTCTCAGCCACATTATTCAGTACAGAGAAGTTGGAGATGGTCCAACTGTAATACTAGTGCATGGTTACGGTGGTACAATCTATGATTGGGATGAGGTCGCTGATAATCTTTCAAAGAATTTTCGTGTCATAGTGCCAAATCTTTCATCTATTTATATGGACCCTCACAGACCTCTTTCGTTTTCTCAGCAAGTAACAATTTTTAAAGAATTCATCAAACTTTTCAAAAAAAATCCAAAAGATATTGTCTACCTCGCAGGAGGAAGCTATGGGGCAGCTCTTTGTTATGCCTTAGCAATTGAGGATGGAAATTTAATTGATCGAATTGCTCTTTTAAATCCAATGCCCCCACATCCGAAAGAAATGATTCGTAATAAACTTATTAAAACACTCGTTGAAACGGCGCGCTTTGCTCCTTCAATTAGAATGCTTCTTATGTCGCCCGCGGGAAAAATTGCTCTGAAGTATATTCAAAAGTTTTTCTCTGTTCCTTGGGTTAAATCAGCAGCTAATAAAAATAGACTTTCTAGAGTTTCATCACGTAAAGCTAAGCTCATAACTCATGTTGTACATCGATTTTGGTGGATTAATAGTGTTGAGGATTGGTCTATATGGGAATCTCGACTGGCATATATAAAGGTGCCAGTTCATCTTTTGTGGGGAGATCGAGATAATCTTTTTATAGATAATACGTATGTAAGATTATCGGAGATTTTTCCTGCCTGCCAGGTGACTCGTATAGAAGGAGCCCGTCATATTTTAATGAAAGAGCGTCCAGAAGAAGTCACAAAAGTATTAAATAAGTTCTTTTCTTCGCAAGAGCAGCAGCTTAACAAAGTTATATATAATCAGTAGTTCTATAATTTCAGACGAATATCTATTTTTGTAGAGATATTTGAATCTAAAATAAATTTAAGAATAGCAGAGTTTGGCATGTCTGTTGCTTTTACTCCTTTCAGGAGAAAGGGAGTGAGTATGAAATATGCATTATTAACTACAGTTTTATTGGCAACATCTGCATTTGCATGTCCAGATTTGTCGGGTCAGTGGAGTTGTACAAAGCAAGATGGAACCGTTTATGAGAATGAGATTAAAATGGTGAAAGGAGTAAGTTCCACAAAAATCTCAATTTTTAATAATGGACAGTTTATTTTTTCTTTTATTGCTAATGGCCAGCCAGAAACTGTTATGGTAGGTCCAATTCCAATGAATGTAACAACAACTTGTACTGAGTTTGGTTATAAACAGAAATCAAAAATGGTTCATTCTCAAAATGGTGGAACTGTAGCAATAGATATGGATATGAATGTTGAGCTGGTTTCAAATGATGAATACGTGCAGAGTACAAAAAGTAAGATGACAATTTCTGCAGAGGGACAATCGGAAAGTCAAAACTTACCAGATGATACAGAACACTGTATTCGTGCAGAATCAAATGCAAGTTAGTAACGAATGAGGGCAGATCCCCATGTAAAGCCGGCGCCGAACGCAACGAGGGAGACGAGGTCCCCTCGTTTGACTTTTCCTAGGTCAACAGCTTCTCCCATAGTGAGAGGAATAGTTGCCATCGTTGTATTACCGTAGCGATCAATTGTATGGTGAGTTTTTTCCCATGGGATTTTTAGTTGATCCAAAACCATAGCGTTTATTCTCATATTCGCTTGGTGTGCGATCACAAAATCAACATCTGAGTTTTTAAATTTATTTTTATCTAAAAGTTGAGAAAGACTTTCTGTCATTCTTGCTACTGCATGTTTAAAGACGGTTTTACCTTCCATATACGGATACCAATTCTGTTCCTCGATAGATTTAAAATCTCTTCTTAGGTCAAAATTACTTCCTGGCTCCTTCAAACAAAGGATATCTGCAAACTCTCCCTGTGAAGCGATATGAATATCGATGATACCTTGTTCTGAGTCTGTGGCTTCTAAGATACAAGCACCTGCGCCATCACCAAATAGTACTGAAACGTCACGACCTCTCGTGGATTTATCAAGTCTGCATGAGTGCACTTCAGAACCACAAACTAAAACTCGTTTGTACATTCCAGATTTGATCCAAGCATTTGCAACAGATAAAGCGTATAGAAAGCCTGAGCACTGATTTTTGATATCTAAGGCTGGGATATTTTTTGAAAATCCCAAGGACTTTTGCAATAGAACACCTGTTCCAGGAAATACATTATCAGTAAGAAGAGATCCAAATATGATTGCATCTATATCGTCCGCTTTGAGGTTTGCCTTTTTGAGAGCATCTTCGCACGCTTTATGAGCCATAGAGCTACACGTGTCTTTACCTTCTTCGACCCAGCGTCTCTCCTTTATCCCAGAACGCTGTTGAATCCATTCGTCAGAGGTATCCATCATTTTTTCGAGATCTTTGTTGGTGACAACTTTTGGTGGAAGATATGCGCCAAATGAAACAATACGTGCGTTCATCAATTTTTGCCTTTCTTATTTTTGTGCTTAAACTGAAAAAGAAGACCCGCAGCCACAAGATTTTTTTGCGTTGGGGTTGTTGAAACTAAATCCTTTTCCGTTGAGTCCGCCTTCGTACTCTAATACTGTGCCAAGTAAGTAAAGATAGCTTTTTGAATCTGTCACAACTTTTACGCCATGTTCTTCAAAAACCTTATCTCCCTCTTTCATCTCAGTTTCAAATTTGAGTTTATAGGACATTCCAGAGCAACCTCCACCAACAATCTGTACCCTCAAGAAGGCTTGGGGTGAGTTCTCATCTTGTTGAATCTTAGAGATTTGTTTTGCGGCAGTTTCGCTAATATGTATCATACTCCGCAACATAACATATCTTCCCTCTCTAGCCAACAAAAGGTACCTGGTTACTTTTGGGAATAGCAGGGGGGCGTTTAACCTATAAATCAATATATTGACTTTAAAAGTAAATTTAACCCCTATTATTCTCAAAAGTAACCAGGTACCTTTTGTTAATAGAGGCGGCGTTCGTGGAGTTGAAGGGCGGCAGATTTGATTTTTTCCGTAGCCTCAGCTGTTTCTCTAGCAGATATAAACTTATGGAGGCCAATTCGTAAGCTCCATCCAGCACTTTCCTCACTTAATCCGATCGCACTGAGCACATGGCTTGGCTCCACCGACCCTGCTGAGCACGCAGAACCTGTGCTCAAGGCTAATTGGGGTAGTTTCTTTAACAATTCTGTATTGGGTATTTCTTTAAAAGTCAGATTAAGGTTGTTTGGAAGTCTTTGTACAGGGTGACCATTAAGTTCAACAAAAGGAAGTTTTAAAAAATCCAAAAGCATTTGATCTCGTAAGTCTTGTATGAATACTGAGTACTGTTTCATTTCTTTTTTTGCTATCAAGGCAGCTTCTCCAAATCCCACTATTGCAGGTACATTTAGAGTGCCGGGACGAATGCCTTTTTCATGTCCAGCCCCAAATAGAATTGGACTCAGTTTTACTCTCTGAGGTGTTTGTCTAATAAAAAGTGCGCCTATTCCTTTTGGGCCATACATTTTATGTGACGACATGCTTAGCAAATGAATTTTATTTTTTTGTACGTCGATTGGCAGGTAGCCCAATCCTTGGCAAGCATCAACATGGAAGAGTATGTTAGAAGCTTCACAAATGCTCCCAATCTCTGCGATTGGATTGAGCGTTCCGATTTCGTTGTTTGCCCATATTACGCTTAAAAGCTTTGTATGTGGCTTAATTGCTGACTCTAAGTTTTCTTTTGAAATTCTCCCATATTTATCGGGTTTTAAAAAAGTTATTTCAACCCCATTCTGCGACAGGAATTTGAGTGTCTCGATTGTGGACTTATGTTCCGTAAGAGTGGAGATAATATGTATTTTTTCACCTTTGTGGTAGTCAGCGACCCCTCGTAGTGCAATATTATTGCTTTCCGTTGCACCGCTTGTAAAAAAGATTTCCTTGGGTATTGCAGAAACCAATGAAGCTAAATTTTTTCGAGCAGTTTCAACTCCAAGATCAGCATCCCAGCCAAAGGAGTGAGTTTTAGCAGAAGGGTTGCCAAATTTTTCTAGAAAATATGGTTTCATTGCCTCAAATACACGAGGGTCTAAAGGAGTTGTAGAGTTAGCATCTAAGTATATAAGTTCCATTAGCTGAAATTATTTCACCTTTTAATTATGTTTTCAAAGTCAAATTGATAACAATAGTGTGTTTTCCTATAACATAGGTATATGGAAAAAAAATACGGAACAATTGCAATAGAGAACAATAAACTTGAGAGTTTTGATAATAGAACTCTTAACAGACGATACAAGGTTGAATTCACATGTCCAGAGTTTACATGTTTATGCCCTCGTAGTGGATTTCCTGACTTTGCAACTCTGTATATTTCATACGTGCCGGATCAAAAGTGTGTTGAACTCAAGTCACTGAAACTTTACATCAATGGATTTAGAAATGAGAATGTTTTTCACGAAGATGTTACAAATCGGATATTAAATGATCTTGTAGAGCTTCTTAATCCTTGGGAGCTAAAGGTCGTTGGTGACTTCACGGTTCGTGGGAATATTAAAACTGTTATAACTAGCTATCATCGTAAAGAAGAAAATCGTGATAAGTGGGTACTAAATTATACCTAATGAAAGTAATCTCGGCACATATTGAAGATCTGTGTTCGATAAAGATCAGACAAAATCTCATCGCGTCTTTGAGCGAATTTGCTTTCATCCTCTGTCGAGATATGAATATTGTGCCTGCGGTGTAAGCCAATTAATTCATAAATTTTTTTTGTGACCTCTGATAATTGACCCTTTATTTTTTCAGCACGGATTTCAATTCCCCAGTAACCCACATTTCTCTGATTCCCACCTGAGAACTGATTTTGATATGTTTTCCATTTAGAAAACTCATTTTTAAATTTTTCTGAAAGCTCTCTAATTCCAGAAAACAAAATAGATTCCCCGTAATGTCCCCTATTTATAACTAAAACATTTGCGATATCCGGAAACTCTAGGAGTGCCGCAGCTTGGGAGACTTGTGCAAGCTTGCCATATTTATTTTCAATAAGATAAATCTTAGCAATAGATCCATCCCGCAGTTTGTGGTAAATTTTGCGAGCTTGTAGGAATAAGTTTAAGTTCTTTTCTATTGCGTAATAGTCTTCTTGGCTGATGGATTTTAGGATCTCCAGAACTTCTTGCCTGTCAAGACCCACCTCGTTTAACCCATAAACAAAGGATCTATCCATAACGCCTGCAATATACTCACGTGCTGAAAGTTTATAACCAAAAAAATGAGCAAACTGTTCAAGGCTAGAAAGCCTATGAGTTCGATCATTGTGTAGTCCATGAGAGTGGTGATCAATAATAACAACATCAAAACCTTCTTTTTTCATAAGGGATTCAACTTGAGGGATCTTTCCTGGCAGTTCTACAAGAAGAATAGTTTTGGCGCGAACATCTTTTGCTTTTTTAATAATTTGAACTGCATCTGCAATTGTAAGTTCATATCCATGCGGAACTTCGAAAGCTAGAGAGTGAGATCCAAGCTTGCGTGCCAAATTATGTATAAGTTTAGCTTCCATATCATTGAAAGGGCTAACCACAAAGGTTTGATATCTATGCTGGTTGAGTTGTGTTTGATGTTCAAGAATAAAACTTCTTTGTGAAAGGTGAGGCGTAACAGAATAAAAGTTTTCTCCATGAGTTTGCGCTAATCGTATAACATCCATAAGCCTAAGGCGAGAATCATTTTTTTCTAGATCTTCAATTAAACCATCTCGGATGGTTTGTTTTGCACTAAAGAATAAATTCCATAAAAATCGAATTGGATTATCTTTTACCTCTGAGAGAGCGTTCATGTTTGAATACAGTTCAGGTAGTAAGATGTGAGCTGGTTCATGTAATGGTATATGAATTTTGAAATCATTTAGAAAATCTTTATTAAACTTTAAGGTTTCAAAAAATTCCACAAGTAAACTTCTTAGGTGTCTTCTTCTTTCAAGAAAGGGCAGAGATAATCGTTTTCCGATTGCAGCTTCCAAAGGTTTAAAAAGCTCTTCAATTTTTTCTTCAGGAATACTTTCGAGATATGTTGTGTAGGTATTCAAAAAAGACAGGGTGTCTTTTTGCGTAGTGGAAGAAAAAAAACTTTTTGACAGTTGTAATTCTGCGAGACTTGCTAGAAGTTGCGTGGGGTGCTTTGTCTTTAAGTTTGGCAAATAAACAAGCGTATAGTGGTCTGTCCTCACGGTAGAGCGTGAGCGAAAGTCGCGTTCGCCGGATGTCATTCGGATTGGGTAGCGAAATTTTTCTGATGTAGGAACTGACTCTGCTCCAAATAGATAAAGCAAAGACAGATGCATGATAAGCTCGCTTAAAGCTTTTGAGTCGGAACGTAGCCCGGTGTCATCAATATATGTCGCTACTGGTTCATAGAGGGCAAGCGTTAGATCTCGATTTATTTGATTAGTGGATGAAATTGCAACGGGATGAGGATATTGATCTTTACCAACTACAAATGTTGGGTATTTTGCATTATTCGGTAGACCAATTGAGTGGCTCAGAATTGAGTAAATGAGTTCTCCGTAGAGTCTCTCTGGGCTCCCCATATGGAGAAGGGCTTTTTGATGATGAGGACCCTTTACAAGGTAGGTTGCTCCATCGGATCTCAATCGATACATCGGTTTATTGTTATCAAACTGTAAGCTAAATCCAACTCCTTGTAAGTAGAGAGTGTAATCTACGACTGCAGTCGCATTAGGTCTATAAATGATAAGAAAGATCAAAACACAGTATTTCACAGAATGAAGACTTATATGTGGCTTTCCATTATTTTGAAACTAAATTCATTTGTTAGGAAATAATTCTGTGAGGAGAGGGGAGTTGGCCAGATTTTTTTTGGCAGTCACTGCAAACTCCGTAAAGCTCTAGGATATGATTTGTAAGTTGGTATCCAAGGCTTGCGGCTATTTCTGTTTGAAGTATTTCAATTTGTTCGTTCTCAAACTCTGAGATTCTTCCGCATGAGGTACAAGTAATGTGGTCATGGTGATTTTTGTTTGCCCACTCATACCTTGCTGGAAGCCCCTGGATGCGGACTTCAGATAGAATTTTATGGTCTGTTAATGTTCTTAAAAATCGATAGACAGTTGCAAATCCAATATCTGGAGCTTTGTGTTTAACATTCTCGTAAACCTCTTGTGCTGTAACATGGTCCGATCCGCTTAATATTTCTTGCAGGATCGCCATTCTTTGGTCAGTCACCTTAACGCCTATTTGGCGAATAATTTTTTTAAGCTGTTGATCATTGCTTGCTAGAGTATGATGAGATGTTTCCATGGCAATAAGGGGTATCAAGAAGTGGGCTCAAATACAAGAAAAATGAGAATCATTTTCATTATCAACCCTTGGATGCTATTTAATCAATCCTATTCAAATGAAAAGAACTATATTAAGGTTAAAAAATAACAGAAATGAGTCATGCATGAGAAAGCAAACACAAAATCAAAGTAAAAAGTTTAAAGAAGAGGTTCATGTAGCTGACAGACAAAAGAACCTAGTATTTCAAAAAATTGCTATTTTTATTGATGCAGAAAACGTAGAGACCAGTGGTTTGAAGCACCATGAGGGGCGAACCGATTATAAGAAGATTCTCGCAAAAGTAGGTGATAGAGAAATTGTTCGAATTCTTTATTATAAGCCAATTTATAAAGAAATTTCAGAGGGCTTTGCATCTTTTTGGGCCTCTATGGGTGGTGAGATTCGACAACCGCAAAAGAATGCTGATAGCTTCCTAATAATCGATGCAGTCACTTTAGCAGACAAAATAGATGTGGCTATCATTCTTGGGGGAGATAAAGATTATCTTCCGCTGATATGGTATTTAAAATCTAGAGGATGTCGTGTTGAGATTTGGTCTTGGCCAGAAACAACATCACCGGAGGTTAAAGGGGCCTGTGATTTTTATTACCCGCTGACAGCTGCCTATGTTGTGAGAGACTAAATAATTGCTAATAACAAACATTAAATATTTTTATGCGCTTTCCATAAGTTCGCGCTTTTTTTCCAGAGCGTGAATTTTTTGTTGATTTATGTGTGGTTTCGTATGATTCCAAGAAATCGTTTAAGATAAATTAACAAAATAGAAAGAGGCTCAGTATATGTTACGCCAAAAAATCACTAACAGTCTTCAGGGAAAGGAATACTTCGGACATC
Source organism: Bdellovibrionota bacterium (assembly GCA_963169805.1). Taxonomy (GTDB): domain Bacteria; phylum Bdellovibrionota; class Bdellovibrionia; order Bdellovibrionales; family JAEYZS01; genus CAUJDY01. The sequence goes on from CAUJDY010000159.1 coordinate 13,510, forward strand.
CATCAGGTCTTTATGTATTATTCTTTACTGAAATGTGGGAGCGTTTCTCTTATTACGGGATGCGTGCACTTCTTGTTCTTTATATGACTCAATATCTCCTGTTAGATCCAGAAAGGGCTGCTGCGGTTTTTGGTTACACTGCACTTGAATCTTGGCTTATCTCAAATTTTGGAGAGCAAACAATTCAAGGGATTAGTTCTCACATTTACGGTCTCTATACGGGATTTGTCTATTTCACTCCATTTTTTGGAGGAATTATAGCAGATAAGATTTTAGGTCAGTACCGAACTGTGTACTTGGGTGGAATTCTAATGGCAATTGGTCACTTTCTAATGGCAAGTGAGCAATTATTTTTATTAGCTTTAGTTTTTATTATCCTAGGTAATGGCGCATTCAAACCGAATATCTCAACACAAGTGGGTAACCTCTATAAACAAGGTGATTCTCGTCGTGACGCTGCTTTTACGATCTTCTACATGGGAATAAATTTAGGAGCATTCTTTTCACCTCTTGTTTGCGGAACACTTGGGCAAACTGTTGGATGGCACTGGGGATTCGGTGCAGCCGGTGTAGGTATGATTTTAGGTCTTGTTGTATACTATCTTGGTAGCGATCTTGTTCCAAAAGACGTAATGAAAAAAGACGATAAAAAAGAAAAGAGACCTTTGACATCTCAAGAGTGGAAAGCAGTTTGGGCTTTAGCGCTTCTTTGCTTCTTAAACATTACTTTCTGGGCCATTTTCGAACAACAGGGAAATGTTCTCCAAATTTGGGCAGAAGAGAGAACAAATTGGGACTTTTTTGGAATTAATATTCCTTCTACTTGGTATCAATCATTTAACCCGGCGTTTATTTTTATATTTGCCCCTCTCGTAACAAAGCTTTGGGCTTGGCAAAATAGACGTGGAAGAGAACCTTCAAGTGTAGAAAAAATGGGTATAGGTTGCTTCCTTTGTGGAGCGGCGTACATTGTGATGATTACAGCTGCTAAAGTAGTTCCAGGTGGAGAAAAGGGAAGTGTCATGTGGTTAACTATGACAACTTGGATTTTCACGATGGGTGAATTGTACTTATCGCCTATTGGACTTTCCCTTGTAACTAAGGTGTCACCTCCGCCAATCGTGTCTATGATGATGGGTGTGTGGTTTCTTTCTAGCTTCTTTGGAAACTACCTCACAGGATTTATTGGATCTTTCTATTCAAAAATGTCACATGACAGCTTTTTCACAATGCTAACTGTGATGGGTGTTGTAACGGGATTGATATTCTATGTGCTTAGAAAACCAGTTTCCAATGCTATTGGAAAACAGGTCTAGGACTCGTTTAGTAAATAGTAACAAATTGTGAAATACAAAAAAGGCTCGCATATATTGCGGGCCTTTTGTTTTTTAAACGCTATAGATGCCCGCTGGACTTTTTGATTGGATCTAAAGGCTAGAGTTCTGACTCTAGACCTGGTGAGAAGTGATTTTCGCGATATCGTAAAACTATTAGTCAAAAATTAAAAGTTTTTAGAGCGATACATAATATTCCGAAAGGGATCCATGCATAAAATTCTAGTCGTTACAATGTCACTGCTTATTATTGGTTGTGGTAAGCAATACAGCTCTACCAGTGTTCTTGCAACAGATCCAAGTGGTAACGAAATAGGAGAGCTTCCTGTTGATAATCCGCATAGTGAATTGATTGATCCTAACCTCACTTTTTGCTCAAAGCTAGAGTTTGAAAATATGAAAGTGCCGGAGGGGCTTACACTTAAAGAATTAAACTCATTTGCTCTGGCATTAAATATTAGTTCTACATTTGAAGGTCATCAGAAATGGAAAAATATCACAAATAATTTTGATGGCCAGGGCTTGAGTCTCGGATTACTCAATCAAACTTTGGGTACAGAAAGTCTGCAGCCACTATTGCTCGAGATGCTTCAAGCACACAAAATACAAATGAAAAATCAATTTTCAGATAATAACTTTAAAACCTTAGAGCAAATGATTCTCAAGTGGAAAGAGGAGGCTGGTGTAAAATCAGCGGTTCGAGAGTCCTTATTTGCAGAAGAAGGTGATGTTATTTCAACTCTAGATGAGGATAGTTCTATACATATCTTTGCAGATGCAGGAGACCATTCTGTGGATTGGGCTGTAAAGACAATATATACAGATGCACAGGGGAAGAAGTTTAAGGCGGATTGGAAGTCTCAGTTTCAGGCTTTGTGTGTAACTCCAGAATATCGCTCCATACAGTTTGAGGCAGCTCGATATCTTCATGAGAAAGCAAAATCTTATTTTGAGCGATTTCAATTGAGAGAAATAAGATCATATTTATTTTTATTTGATATTGTTGTTCAAAATGGTGGATTTTATCAGAGAAACTTAACAGATTTTCAAAATTTCATGAATCAAAATCCTAGAGCTACAGAAAACCAAAAGCTTTCTGTCTTATTGAAGTCTCGCCTCGTTCAAGTGAAAGATCAATTCAAAGAAGACGTAAGGGCGCGTAAGCAATCTCTTATAGATGGAAAAGGAAGAGTGCACAGTACTGATAGAAACTATGAGCGAGAATTTTGTTACACATCTCAATCAATAATTTAGTAATCGTAGCTTTTGATTTTCTTAAAAACAACCCAGTGTCCAAACAGAGCAAAGAACAATAGTACCCCTAAATGATATATATAGGGTACAGAGCTTACCCAGGCCATGGATTTATCTCCCGTAAAATACTGAAAAGAAGAAGGAACAGATAACGCATACAATCCCAACGTTGATAAGAGGAGCATAAGTGAAAAATAATTCCAGGCCTTAATGAGCCTCAACCGTGATCTGTACATAACAGATGGTGCAATCAAGAGGGCTGATATTCCAGCTAAGATATTAAAATTAAGCCCCATAAAAGTGATATGTACCGGAGCCAAGTCTTCTAAATAAGCTGCATAAACGGCAAGTTCCATTAAGATTCTAAATCCATGAAATCCAATAATATAGTGCCAATCGAGTTGAGCCGCTGCCTCTCCAATTTTAGTTGTGGCTAAAATAAAACTTATAAAAATAACTCCTACTAAAAAGTAAATTAATGGCGATGGAAAAGACTCCAGCTTACTTATAATACCTTTGGTTCCGATATAAGATACGACTATGTACCACAGGACAAAGAAAACTCTCGCTTGTGTGATAATGCGTGAATCAAAGTCTTTAGAAGTAACAGCTTTTTTTATGCCCCAATCGAAAAGTATAAAGACAAGTATAGAGATAAATATGTATAAAATAGATGAAAGATTCACGCTGCTGACCTCTTAAAGATATACTAAATGGAGTTTTATGAGTACTCAAGCTGTATTCAGTAAATGAGTAATGGGTAGAATATGAAAAGTAAGATTTGTGTTATATTTGATATAAAAAAACTCCTTTTGGTAGATGGTATCGGTGCGATGATAAGTGCAATTCTATTGGCAGGGATTGTTGCAAATAACGAATCCATTTTTGGAATGCCAAAGCAGATCGTTCTAATACTGGTTGTACCTCCCGTTCTCTACGCTACCTATTCATTTGGCATTTATCTGTTCGTTCACAAAAATCATGGAAAGTATTTAAAAACTATTGCTATAGCTAATCTTGCGTACTGTGCGCTTTCAATGGGGTATGTTTATTACTATTTTGATTATTTGACTGCATTAGGGCTAGTCTACTTTATTGGAGAGGTTTTAATTATTTTTACCTTAGTGTGTATTGAGTTGAAATCTATCGAACTAGGAGTTCTGCAAAAGTTTGGTGTGGTCTCAAAGAGAAATGATTAGAATTTATATAAAACAACATGGGTATTAGGATTGTAATATACAAAGACCGCCTCTATATCATCTCTTAGAAGTATCAAAAATTGCTAAAAAAACGAGTAGATTGAGAGCAAAGCTTGAGAGTGAAAGCAGTCTATAGCTGATATGTGAATGAGTTCGAAAGCTTAAGAAACAAAAACATGCGAAGTCTATTTGAAGTAGATGGCGCGTCCGAAGAGACTCGAACTCCTAACCCTCAGATCCGAAGTCTGATGCTCTATCCAATTGAGCTACGGACGCGTCCATTCTTTTATACACAGAGCACCCCCTAGAGTCGACTAAAACTATTTCAACTCAAGCGTCAGGACCTTGAATCAAAAGAGTTGCCTGATTAAAAAAAACGCAACAAAATAATCTCACTTGAGGGGGCAACCATGAACAACATCCAATTACTTCTAACAGTCTTTATTGGTGGTGGAGTTGGTTCAATTTTGAGGTTCCTGGCTGTCTCGTCTCTATCTGGAATTCAATTTTACTTAGGAACTTTTCTTGTAAACCTTCTGGGCAGTTTTTTTATTGGATTTATTTACAAGTCTGAGTCAGTATTTTTGACACCTTCCCTAAAGATCTTTCTTATGACTGGTGTTCTAGGTGGATTGACTACATTTTCTGGATTTGCCTTGGATTTTCTGCAACTTGCAGAGATGGGTGAAGTTAAAAAAGCGCTACTTTATTTTATCATTACAAATCTTCTTGCTATAAGTGGTTGCTTTTTGGGTTATCAGGTCGCAGTCAGGCAGTAAAAAATCGCCACCTATTATTAAGAGTGCATAAATTTCCCCAAAAAAGCAGTTCTTATGCTATAGATAGGTTTATCTTATGGCGTCAAAGCGCATTAAAAGCACTTTTAACCCCAAAAAGGCTTTGAGTTTGATATGCTGAAGCTGTGTTAGGGCAAATGAATTGTAGAAGGAGATAGTAAGAATGAGTATCGATAATCATGATATGGACAATGAGATAGTCGACGGTCAAATGATGGACGCAGAAGCTGCTCCAATTTCTGTGATTTCAGGAGCAATCGAAAACACAAACAAAAAATGGAAATGGCAAGATGATAATATCCTCGATATGACTGAGGAAGAGTATCCAAAGTTTACACTTGCTAAGAATAAGGCAAGATTCTTAAGAATGGTAAACTGGTATAAGCAAAAGCAAGAATGGCTTGAAGTAGCGCCTCTTAGCGGCGTTAAAAAGCTTTTTAAGCAGCAAACTAAAGAGCTAGAAGGTGTTCGTGCCTCTAAGATGGACTATGAAATGGAACTTGAAATGGACACGCTAACTCCATCTCAAAAAGCTTATAAATTGGACGAATTAAAAATGTGTGAAATGCATGAGAGAATGGCTGTTTCTTTGATCACACGTATGCAATTAAAAATCAGATCTGGAAGACGATAGTTTTTATTTTTTCGGATGATGAAGTTGTAAAACCTCTTAAGAGATTCTTAAGGGGTTTTTTTATGTCTGCAGGCTGCAGCTGATTTCTAGAATTTTGGACCGGATTCTAGAATTTCAAGAACTATTGGCTTCAAATCTCATATATTTTATTTGGACGGTGCTTTTATTGGTACGCTCCCTGCTATAGCCCTTTCCGTAGTTTTGGAAAGGACATAACAATGCAGTTTATAGTCATCGGAATTCTAGTGTTATTTGCTAATACAGCAAAATCACAGATGCGTGCAGAAATAAATCTTGCAGTAACGCCTTCATTTAAATTGGAGCGTGCGTATTGGGTAGAGGTTCAAGACAGAAAAAATAAAGTTAAGAAGGAGCGTCATGTTGACAACACGGTACAACTCTTTCCTACGAAGAATATTCGCTTGGTTGCCACAAACAATACGCAACAGGAAAAAGTTTCTTTTAGCTATGAACTAGGGGGGCAGCCTCACAGCTTAAAGCATACCGCTCAACTCTTACTTCCTGTTTTGGTGGAAGTAAAGGATCAAGAAAATGTATCAAAAGCAGTGGTGAAGTTTTCAGGATCCTTCAAAGCCGAAACAGAAAAAATCTTTAATTTCAATGCCGATATTAAAGAGGAGTTTATGTATGAATTTGATCAAATTAAAGTTTCAGGATCTATTAAGATCCAATACTTGGTCCCGGATAAAATTAGACAACTTTATGTTGCTTCTTCTGCCTTTGAAAAAGGACTTTCTCATGCAAAAACAGAAGGCTTAGAAGGAACTTTAACAGAAGAGTTAGAGCAAGAGTCGTATTTAGGACGTTTTGCATTTGTTCAACCACTAAGTGTTATTGAGCAAACTATCGATATTCCCGAGAGAGTTTTTAACTCTTTATCTGATCTAGAGTCTTACTTTGAAATTACAATCAAAAGAAATTTACATATTCCAGGGGTGTTGTAATGAAATTATTTATAATTCTAGCTACAGCCGTATCTCTACAAGTACCAGCAAATTCATTCTTAAATTTATCAGATCTAAAGCCTGTGCAATATCCTATACTTGAAAAAACTCAATCTACAGGAAAAATACAAAATCTATTTATCGATTTTACTCAAAGTTTGAGAGAAGGATGTTCTCGACACTACGGCTTAAATTATAAT